>CAYSFT010000020.1:0-36554 GCA_964430755.1 uncultured Lachnospiraceae bacterium
CACAGCACATCGCCTTCGGCGAGTGCACTCGGACTCCTCCCGTCTTCCTTGCCTGTGCTCGGTTTGCGCTCAACTCCGCCTGACGGCTCCGGATTCGCTTTGTTAGCCGTGACCGCTCGTCCTGCCAGCTTCGCCGGCATCCGTGGCTTCATTCTTTCTTTAGCGCGGTTGCGCTCGATTTACGCTCAACTCCGCCTGACGGCTCCGGATTCGCTTTGTCAGCCGTGACCGCTCGTCCGCCGCCAATTGCATCGGCGGCTCAGCGGCTTCGTTGCTTCTGTAGGGGGCGACGTCCTCGACGCCCCGCTTACGCCTACGCGTTTACAGCATAATCACCATAGAAAGCTATCCGATTTTATGTAATTTCGTGATGCTATTATATTAAACAAAAATAAACACGAATTATCGGTAAAATTACCAATTGACATTTGACAGCAAATGCTATATAATATATACTGCAACTGTAAGCCATACTATATATTGTGGTGTTAACCAAAGACAGACACAATATTTTGTGGTATCGCCGAAAGTGCGGTTTTTTGTCTTATAACAAAAAATACACGATTTATATATACGAAAATAACAAAAGGAGAACATCATGATTACCAGAATAATCAAGCGCGACGGTCGTGAAGCACCGTTTAATATCGAAAAGATCGCGCAGGCCATCTTTAAGGCTGCCGAGGCTGTCGGCGGTCACGATTACAGCACAGCTATGGACCTTGCTTGTAAGGTTGCCGAACAGCTTGAAAAAGACTGCGCGGCACACGGAAATTACGCTCCGACGGTCGAACAGATTCAGGATACTGTTGAAAAGGTGCTCGTTAATAACGGTCACGCACGTACTGCGAAGGAGTATATCCTTTACCGCGCAACACGTACACGTGCACGTGAAATGAACACCAAGCTCATGAAAACCTATGAGGATCTTACCTTTAAAGCGGCAAAGGATTCCGATATTAAGCGTGAGAATGCTAATATCAACGGTGACACCGCTATGGGTACAATGCTCAAGTACGGTTCAGAGGGCGCAAAGCAGTTCTATGAAATGTACATCCTCGATCCCGTTCACGCAAAGGCGCATAACGAGGGTGACATTCACATCCATGACCTCGACTTCTTAACCCTTACCACCACCTGCTGTCAGATCGACATCATCAAGCTGTTCGAAAACGGCTTCTCAACAGGTCACGGCTTCCTGCGCGCACCTAACGATATCGCAAGCTACGCGGCTCTTGCCTGCATCGCGATTCAGTCGAACCAGAACGATCAGCACGGCGGTCAGTCCATCCCGAACTTTGAATACGGTATGGCAGACGGTGTCAGAAAGACGTACAAAAAGCTTTATAAGCGTAACCTTATCAAGGCGCTCGAAATGCTCGAAGCAACCGATGACGCGGAGATGCTCGCCGAGAGAATCCTCACCGAGGTTGGTATCGTTCCGATGCTTGCTGACGATATGACATTCGTTTCGGCTATAACAAGCGCACTCACTGCCGCTATTGGTGAGGAAAAAGCGAAGAAAGTCGTTGCGTTCACACGTAAATATACACTTTCCGAAACCGAGCGCGCAACCTTCCAGGCGATGGAAGCGCTCATACATAACCTCAACACCATGCATTCCCGTGCAGGTGCACAGATCCCGTTCAGCTCGCTCAACTACGGTCTTGACACATCCGCAGAGGGAAGACTTGTTATGAAGTCAATCCTCCTTGCAACCGAGGCAGGTCTCGGAAACGGTGAAACTCCGATCTTCCCGATTCAGATTCTCAAGGTTAAAGAGGGAATCAACTATAATGAGGGAGATCCCAACTACGACATCTTCAAGCTTGCCTGCCGTGTTTCCGCAAAGCGTCTCTTCCCGAACTTCTCGTTCATTGACGCGCCGTATAACCTGCGTTACTATAAGCCCGGCAGACCCGAGACTGAGGTTGCATATATGGGTTGCCGTACACGTGTTATGGCGAATGTTTACGACAAGGACAACGAGATCGTAACAGGACGCGGTAACTTAAGCTTTACCTCGATCAACCTGCCGCGTATCGCTATCAACGCAAAGGGCAACATTGACTGGTTCTTTGAGGAGCTTGACCGCAAGGTTGCGATCGTATTCGATCAGCTGCTCGACCGCTTCAAGATTCAGTCCGAAAAGACTGTACGTAACTATCCTTTCCTTATGGGACAGGGCATCTGGCTCGGCTCGGACAAGCTCGGCGTTGACGACAAGGTTGGCGAGGTGCTCAAGCATGGTACGCTTACCGTCGGCTTTATAGGACTTGCAGAGTGTCTGAAGGCACTCATCGGCAAGCATCACGGCGAATCCAAGGATGCACAGAATCTCGGTCTTGAGATCATCGGCTTCATGCGTAAGCGCGCAGACGAGGCAAGCAAGAAGTACGGTCTTAATTTCAGCGTTATCGGCACTCCCGCAGAGGGTTTGTCCGGCAGATTTGTCCGTATAGACAAGAAGAAGTACGGCGAGATCGAGGGCGTCACTGACCGCGATTATTACACGAACTCGTTCCACGTCCCCGTATACTATCCGATCTCTGCGGCTGATAAGATTAAGCTCGAAGCACCCTATCACGAGCTTACCAATGCAGGTCACATCACCTATGTTGAGCTTGACGGTGACCCGATGGAGAATCTTGACGCATTCGAGCAGGTTATCCGCTGCATGAAGGAAGCGGGAGTTGGTTACGGTTCGATCAACCATCCCGTTGACCGTGACCCTGTTTGCGGTTACACCGGTATCATCGGAAACGAGTGCCCTTCCTGCCACAGAACCGAGGATGACGGCAAGGGTAAATTTGAGCGTATCCGCCGTATCACGGGTTACCTTGTTGGTACGCTTGACAGCTTCAACGATGCGAAGCGCAGTGAGGTTGAAGACCGTGTTAAGCACTCTGTCGGAAGCGAAGATACGAGCGATCTTTTCTAAAATTGATACAAACAAAAAACGGCGGAGCAAAAATCCGTCGTTTTCTTATTGCCTAAAACTAACTTCAGCCGCTGTAAGCGGCGTTTCTGTGCCGTAGAAACAATGAAGCCACTGAGCCGCCGACTCTTTTTTATTTCAAATATTCAACCGCTGTTTCGGCAACGCCTTTGAGCGCACCGTCCTCGAACGGGACTTCAATGTCTGCAACCTCGCAGAGTCCGACAAAGGTCTTCTTTCCGCCCTCACAGACGAACTTGTAGTAACGCTCCCATGCGTCTGCGTAGTCCTTCTGTGACATACTCCAGAACTCGAGCGAAACTGTCTGTGCAAGGCAGTAGTCGATATAATAGAAGGGATAATGATAGATGTGAAGCTGTCTCTGCCAGCCGCGTCCGCTTCCGTAGAATTCAACGTCACCAAACTGCATATACGGACGGTACATCGCTTCAAGCTTCAGCCATTCCTCATGACGCTGTGCCGGCGTAAGCTCGGGATTGTCGTATACGATATGCTGGAAATGGTCAACCATACAGCCATACGGAATGAAGATCAGCGCGGATTCAAGGTGCATATACTTCGCTCTGTCGGTGTCGTCACCGTAGAACAAATGCAGCCACTTCCATGCGAAAAACTCCATCGACATTGAGTGACATTCACACGATTCCATTGTCGGCTGTGCGGTGTCCATGAACTCGAAGTTACGTGTTGTGTAGCCTGCAAAAGCATGACCTGCCTCGTGAGTGAGGACGTCAACGTCGCCTGATGTACCGTTGAAGTTTGAGAAGATGAACGGTGCCTTGTATTCGGGGAACTCGGTGCAGTAACCGCCAACTGCCTTACCCTCTTTTGCAACGAGGTCGAGCAGCTCGTTATCGTACATAAAGTTGATGAATTCGGCAGTTTCGGGTGACATTTCCTCATACATCTGCTTGCCTGCCGCCATGATGTCATCGGGAGTACCCATCGGCTTCGGGTTGCCCTCCTTGAAGCTGAACGGATCATCGTAAATGCACATGGTTTCGGGAGTGAGACCGATACGCTCTGCCTGACGGCGCTTCAACTCCTTAACAATCGGAACAAGCTCTTCGACGACCTGACGGCGGAAGTTTGCCACCATCTCGGGGTTATAGCAGTTACGTGTACGGCGCAGGTATGCAAGCTCTGTGAAATTCTTGAAGCCGAGCTTCTTTGCGATAGTCGTGCGAACCTTTACAAGCTCATCAAAGATACGGTCAAGCTCCTCTGCGTGCGACATATAGAAGCCGCTTTCGGCCTTGTAAGCTGCGTGACGCATTTCACGGTCGGGATGCTCCTTATAAGCGCCGAGCTGTGAAATATTAAGTGTCTTGCCGTCGAAGTCGATCTTCGCGGAAGCAACAAGCTTCTGATATTCGGAGACAAGCTTATTCTCCATTCCAAGCTCCTCGATAACCTCGGGAGAGAATGTTTTAAGCGACATTTCGAGGTTAATGAACATCAGCTCGCCGACGACCTTTTCAATATCCTTGCGGAAAGGCGACGCGTAAAGTGCGAGTGCAAAATTCTGCGAATGTGCGGTAAATGCAGGGAGATTTGTGTCGTAAAACTCCTTTTCTGCCGCGTAAAACTCATCGCGTGTATCAATTGAATTGCGAACGTGTACGAGCGAGATCATGGTCTGTGCGTGAACGCTTAATTTTTCCTGCTCACGAACAACCTCGATCACGGTGTCTGCATCCTTTGCATTTTTGACCTTTTCAGTAAGAGCGTCAAACTCTTTTCCGAGCGCTTCAAGGTCAACGCGCTCATATGGCATATCCTTGAATTTCATTGTGGGTTACCTCCGGTTATATTGATTATATAGTTTTTGCGTATAAGAATACGGTCGCTTTTTTGAGGCATTCGCGAAGCGATATGCTAAAGCTCACCGCAAAAAACTTTAAACAACGCATTCGCTCATAGAGTCCTCGCATAAAGCTCCGAGGACGCTCTCGGTAGTCGGGAACCATCCTCGCTCCGGCTCCTCCGCCTGCGCTCGGTATCCCAACGACCGTTTTGTGGTATGCGTTTATGTTATCACATTAATATTCTTTATTGCAGAAATGTATTTTCCTTATCACAATTAATGTTCTTTATTGCAGAAATGAGATATTGTAGGGGGCGACGTCCTCGACGCCCCGTTTGTGGCACAAATCTACTCCAAAGCCTTCCCTTGGTGGAGAGATGCAAAAGGTTGCTTCCGGGCTTTTTCACTCACAGCACAATCCTCTGTGTACCGTCACCTGTCACATAATGCACCTTTGCGCCGAGAATATCCATCCACTTGCGTGTCAGTCCTGCGCCGTAAAGACGAAGCCTTCCCATACGCTTAAGCTTCTCTGTGTTCGAGAGGTATTCGGGAATCTCCGCTTCATTGTAAAGCCAATCGGGAGCGCACCAGATGCACGCCTCGGGCATTATCTCGGCGTAAACCTCCATGCCGACATTCATGTGACCGTGATGCGCCATTTGAACGATATCGGCTTTTAAAAGGTGTCTCGATTCGCGCAGCAGCATATCTCCGCCCTCCGCACCGAGATCGCCAAGGAAAAGTACGGTTTTGTTGGGTGCTGTAACCTTAAAAACAAGCGAGGAATCGTTGACGGGATTTGTGTTCAGTCCCTCATGATGAGTGTAAATAAAGTCAATTTTCAGCTCATCAACGATTATTGACTCACCCTGCTTCACAATATGCGTCTTTTCACGTATTTTCGGGAGCACCTTGTTCCATGCAGGAAGCATCTCGTCAAGGTCACGCTTATAATAGTCATAATCGGGGACGTTGCGATTGTTTACAAGCTCGTCATACGGCAGGAAATTATAGTAGAGTGTACCGATATCAAAATCAGCCGCGCCGTTCTTTTCAAGCTCGCAGACAAGTCCCGAAATGTGATCCTCATGCGGATGAGTCAGTATCCATGCCGAAATGTGACGTCCGCCGATACACTCCTTCAGACTCGGCATATCCCCGGTCCGTCCGCCGTCAATGACGATGACGTTATCCTCTTTTGTAACGATAACGATGCCCATCATGTATATGCTCGTTTCCTTAAGGGCATAGAGCACCGTTTCGGGGTTTTTCATGTCAGTTTCCTGCCTTGTAATAGTTAATGAGACAGCCGCAGAGAATGATCGTGCGTTCGTCGTCGGTAAGCTCACCCATCTTGAGAGTTATCGGCTTAACACTGCCGTCCGCCTTGATGATGTAAGCCTCAAATTCATATTTCGCCGCTTCAACAACAGCACGTACACCGGGAACATAAATGTGATCGCTGACTGCGAAATCGTCCGCATTATCAAAGAGGAACGGTAACATACCCCAGTTAATGAGGTTTGAGCGGTAACGCTTGGTTGCATATTCGATAGCGATGTTCGCCCAACCGCCAAGTACCTTCTGGCAGGATGCCGCCTGTTCACGAGCAGAACCGTCACCGGGCTTGTTTGCATAAACGACACTTCCGATACCGATATTCTTCGCATCAGCACTCGGCTTGATCTCGCGAATCTTTGTAAACACAGGAGCAAGCTCACCTGCTGCGATATCCTCACCTGCCTCACGTGCCTTTTCGAATTTCTGCACTTCTTTTGCTCTGCCGACATACGCAGGATCTTTTCTCGAGAGCGCAAACTCGGAAAGCTTTAAGGGATTGGAACGGTAAGACGAAGTTTCGCCCGAGGGAATAAGCTCATCAGTGGTGGTTACGGGGTCTGTGATGACCGATGCAACTCGGAGAAGCAGGTCTTCTGTAAGTGCAGGCATTACGGGCCAGTCTGCGATGTTCGGGCCGATCTTAAGCTCTGCCGCAGTGTCAGCCTTGCCAAAGCCGCGGTATACACGGTGATCGTAAACGGTCGAATCGAACTTATAATTCGGAGCTGTATATGTAGCGTCAATTTCGGTTGCAGGAGTAAGGATGCCACCGTTTCTTGCGGTTGCGGCGATCGAACGTGCATCCATGAGTGCAACAGCCGCGATCTGACCGTTACCAGGCTTCGAGCCCTCACGGTTCGGGAAGTTTCTTGTTGAGTGACGGATGGAAAGACCACCGTTTGCGGGAACGTCACCTGCACCGAAGCAAGGTCCGCAGAACGCAGTACGGAGCGTTACGCCTGCCTCCATAAGCTTCGCCGCCGAGCCGTTTCGAACAAGCTCGATGTACGCAGGCTGGCTTGCAGGATATGCGGAAAGGTTGAATGCGCCGCAACCGGTGGAGTGTCCTGCGAGGATATCTGCCGCCGCAACGAGGTTATCGAATGTACCGCCGGCACAGCCTGCGATAACGCCCTGGTCAACCTTGATGCCGTCCTTTGTGATCTTATCGGTGAGCGAGAGCTTGATGTTCGGGTTGTCAAGCTGTTCACAAACGCTCAGCTCACATTCACGGAGAATATCCTGTGCATTGTCGATAAGGTTGCGGATAGTATACGTGTTTGACGGATGGAACGGAAGCGCGATCATCGGCTCAACGCGAGAAAGGTCAACCTTCACAACGCCGTCATAGTAAGCAACATCGGCAGGTGAAAGCTTCTTATAAGCATCGCTTCTGCCGTGGAGATCGAAATAACGCTTGGTTTCATCATCGGTCACCCAGATTGAAGAAAGGCAGGTGGTTTCGGTCGTCATAACGTCAATACCGTTACGGAATTCGATCGGGAGATTTGCAATGCCGTCGCCTACGAATTCGAGAACCTTGTTTTTAACAAAACCGTTCTTGAATACAGCACCGATAATAGCGAGTGCAACGTCCTGCGGACCGACACCGATCTTCGGCTTGCCGGTCATGTGTACCGCGATAACGTCGGGACGCTTGATATCGTATGTACGGCAAAGGAGCTGCTTAACAAGCTCGGGACCGCCCTCACCGATAGCCATTGTACCGAGAGCACCGTAACGGGTGTGGCTGTCCGAGCCGAGAATCATACGTCCGCAGCCGCTCATCATCTCGCGCATATAGGAGTGAATAACGGCAATATGAGCAGGAACGTAAATACCGCCGTACTTCTGTGCGGCAGAAAGACCGAATACGTGGTCATCCTCGTTAATAGTACCGCCGACAGCGCAGAGACTGTTGTGACAGTTTGTGAGCACATACGGAATCGGAAATTTTTCAAGACCGCTTGCACGAGCAGTCTGGATAATACCGACATAGGTTATATCATGCGATGCCATAGCATCAAATTTGATTCTTAAATCATTCTCACTGTCCGAGGTATTGTGCTCGGTGAGAATACCGTAAGCCATAGTATTTTTCTTAGCGGCATCTTTTGAGATGTCACCCTTACCGAGAGATGCAAGCTTTGCCGCGGCATCGGCGGTATCTTCGACGAGAGTGTTGCCGTCAACAAGGTAAGCGCCGTTCTTTATAAGTTCAACCATTTTCATGTCCTCCAAATTTGGGATATAATATTATTACCTTAATATGATATCATGAATTTATGAATAATTCAATAGATAAGAGCGATTTTATATAAAAAACCGCCCCAAAACTAACTTCAGCCGCTGTAAGCGGCGTCTTTGCCGCGATAGAAACAATGAAGCCATTGAGCCGCCGATGCAATTGGCTCCGGATTCGCTTTGTTAGCTGTGACCGCTCGTCCTGTCAGCTTCGCCGGCATCAGATGCTTCATTGTTTCTTTGCTGGCTCAAAGTTACTCAAAGCCTTCCCTTGGGGGAGAGGTGTAAAAGATTGCTTTGCAACTTTGACGGATGAGGGCAACTTCGTCGCCGGCATCTGTGGCTTCTGTAGGGGGCGCCGTCCTCGACGCCCCGCTTGTGTGAAATATGTCGAAAATATATTTTTGTTCATACGTTGACATTATCATGATTTTATGGTAAAATAATATAATACAAATTTGTATGAGAGGAGAGCGTTACCGTGAGCGATAAACCGAAAAATTTAAGCGATATTGATAATTTTTGGGATTTAAACAGCCTGCTGCCTCAAAAACGCAAGGTAACTCCCTCTTACCGTCAGCCAAATACCGACACAGTCGAGCTGACCGTCGGAAGCGATGACACACCCGTTTCAAGCGGCACATCAATACCGCCGCGAGGTGAAACACATTATCATGTGAACGGAAGTCCGCCGCTCGGTGCGCACGATGCGGCACGCAGACTCAACGAGCTTTCAATGCGTGACCGTGCCGAAAGTTACCGTTCAAAACCGCTCGATCCGTATCTCATATACGAGCCCGAAAACCGCCTTATCAAGCGCGTCGAGGTTTCAAAATGGGAGTCGAGATTCAATTTTTACGAAAACTTCCGTACCGATGCAAAACGCCTCTGGTCACGAACCGCCGAAAAATGTGAGCGCGCCTCGTTTTTCTCCTATGTACCGCAGTACAGCCAGCTTAAATATTCGCAGATGAAATGGTACCTCTGGTGGCGCGAGAACGTCCGCGGCGGCGTTTACCTGCGTACCGATTTCTGCTATATTTTGCTCTATATTTACGAAATACTCAACTGCCCTGATATGATCTCTCCCGAGGACGGTCTTAATGCCCTTTGCGACATATGGCTCAACTACCGCTCGGAGCACCGCCGTATCGACAGTTACCTCTGCGATTGGCTTTGTGACTATTGCCTTATAAATAAGCTTCCCTGCCCGACGGCAAAGCTCGAGCCTATCCTCGGCGAGATCGTTTCAGCTGCCAATTTCCGCGAATTTTATATGGACACGGGCGATACACACAGCGCCGCCGCAAATATCCTCTCCTATTCTTCAACCTACGATTGGCATAAAAGCCGTTACGTTACTGAGGAAAATATACACCTTTTTGCAACGCATATACGCGGCGCATTCGATAAAGCATGGCGCGAAATACTCTCGGAAGGAAACGATGGAAATGCCGCGGTCTGTAAGGAATTTCGCATTGAACGCACTGCCTATGAGGGTGCACTCTGTGTCTACGATATGAAGCGCACGCTCGTTATCGAATACATTTCATATACGCGCTCACCGAAGTTCCGTTTCATTGTTACGGACATTATAAAATACAGTGAAAACCGCATCAGAATGGCGCTTGGTATCAAGTCACGCCTCAAAGCGGACGAGCTTTCCGACCGGCTTAAAAAATGTATCGACGAATATTTTGACATAAATTTACCTGCGCCGAAAAAATCACGTGCACCAAAGCCGCAGTACACCGAGGTGAACGAATACGACAAGCTTTACGAGCCGGAAACACGTGAATTTTCCCTCGAAAACGCACTGAAAATCGAGCAAAATTCCTGGACTACAACCGAAATACTGACCGCCGCATTCACGGATGAAATTCCCGAGCCGGTACAGGAAGCCCCCGTGGAAAGCACACCTACAATTCCCGAAACGGACAGCGATGATGAATTTGAAACCCTCATAAAAACCCTCGATTCCTCATCAAAAGAGGCATTGACGCTTCTTATAAACGGCGACGAAAACGGCATATCCGAAGCGGCAAAAAAGCTCGGCATACTTCCCGATGCACTTGCCGACAAAATAAACGAAGCCGCATATGACATCATCGGCGACACAGTTATCGAATCGGCGGACGGCACTTACCGCATTATAAACGATTACAAAGGAGATCTTGAAAAATGGCTGAAATGACACAGCGTATCCCGAAAAGAATACTCCAAAGCCTTCTCTCGTCAATCTCGGCAGGCGTCGTTCCGCGGATGGGCGCGCCTTATATCGCAATCGGACGAAGCGAGGAGATCGAAGCGCTGCTTTCCGACCTTGAAGCAGTCAGCGACGGCGGCGGTTCAATGCGCTTTATAATCGGAAAATACGGAAGCGGCAAGAGCTTTCTTATTCAGCTTGTGCGCGGCTTCTCGCTTGAGCGCGGATTTATCACAGCCGATGCGGATCTCTCTCCGGAACGCCGTATCTGCGGCGCAAAGGGCACAGGTATCGCAACCTACCGCGAGCTGATACGCAACCTCGCCGCAAAATCGTCACCCGACGGCGGTGCATTGCCGCAAATAATCGCAAAATGGTTATCCGAGCTTCAGTCAGAGATCGCCGCAGAGGGACACGAGGTCGGCTCAGAGGCATTTGTACGCGAGCTTACCGCGCGCATATACACAGCGACACGTGAGCTTGAATCGGAAATCGGCGGCTTCGATTTTGCGACTGTTCTTACGCAGTATTACAAGGCATATATGGACGGTGACGAGGAGAAAAAGTCAGCGTGTATGCGTTGGCTGCGAGGTGAGTTTTCAACCAAGACCGAGGCGAAAAATGCAATCGGTGTTTCGCTCGGCGGTATCATTGACGACGACAATTGGTATGAATATATCAAGCTGCTTGCAGTGTTTTTCAGAAAGATCGGATACCGCGGATTTGTCGTTTTCATCGACGAATGTGTCAATCTTTATAAGATCGCGAACCGTATCTCGCGCGAAAACAATTACGAAAAGCTGCTCTCGATGTTCAACGACACCCTGCAAGGCAAAGCCGAGGGACTTGCGCTCATTTTCGGCGGTACACCGCAGTTTCTTGAGGACACACGTCGCGGACTCTTTTCATATGAGGCACTTCGCAGTCGTCTCTCGGACGGACAGTTCGGCAAGGCAGGCTTCAAGAATCTCATCGGTCCCGTTATAAGACTGCGCCGACTTTCGGATGACGAGCTTTACGCGCTGATTTCACGTATCACAGCTCTCCATGCACAAAACTATTCATGGCAGCCGAGAGTTACAAACGAAGATATGGCGGCGTTTCTCAAAATCTGCCTCGAGCGTGCAGGCGCGGACACGATGATAACGCCACGTGAGATCATCCGCGACTATATGACAGTCCTCAACATCCTCCTGCAAAACCCCGACACGGTGTTCACCGATGTTATCGGAAGCGGTGTCATCAAGCTTGCTCACGGCGAGAATGATGAGGATTCCATCATCGTTGACGGTGACGGTGAAGCGCAGATAAAAAGAGACTTTTCTGTCGAGGATATTGAGCTATAGCTTTTAATATGTCGAATTCGTTGGGCAAATTGTACAAATTTCTTTAGTAAATTTTGGCATGTCCTGTTTCTTTGATTTATATTGACAAATTATGCCATTCTGTGATATTATATATACAGGGAGCAGAAAAAAGCTTAAAAAAGCCAAACAAATTATTCCCTGCTAAAAGCGAAAGGAGAAATTTTTATGAAGAAAATAATCACCACTATCTTACTTGTATGCTTTGCTATGACGATCCTGTCAATCACACCCGTGTTTGCCGCAGACAGTGCAAACAATGAAGTTCTCATCGGTACACCTAACATTGACGGTTATGTTGATGACATCTTCAAGGAGTCCCTCACCATCGTATATGACGGTTCGGCTGAAAAGAATGTTGCGGATAACGGTGAATGGCTTGACGCAACCGCTACCTTCTATGCTCTTTACGACGATATGTATGTTTACCTTGCAGCTATCGTAAAGGACGATGATGTGGTTTCTGCTGCAAGAAACTATGTTCTCCAAAATAACAACCCCTATAAGAATGACTGCGTTGAATTCCGTCTGAATTTTGGCGGCAGCGAAAGTGCTGAAACCTTCTTCAAGGTTGGTGTTGACGCTTACGGAATGAGAAAGTACACCATCCAGAGTGCAGTTTGTGATATCTCAAAGGTAATTACATATACACAGTTTACCGAAGACGGTTACATGATCGAGGTTGCAGTTCCGCACAGCACAACCGATAACACCAAGCTTCCGCTTATAGGCGAGCTTGGACTCAAGCATTGGCTGTGGGATTTGAATAAAACCGCAGAAGGAATGAATCCTCCCGTTGAGGGCGTTGATGCTGTTCAGTATTCGATATCGGTTGACGGTGAGGCTTGCGGCGAATGCGCATTCTATAAGCTGTCGAGTCAGAGAGTAACCGGCGAACCCACGCCCACTCCCGAAACAGAGGCTCCCGAAACCACAGAAGCACCTGAAACCACAGAGGCTCCCGAAGAAACAACTGAAGCTCCTGAGGAAACAACAGTGGCTCCCGAAGACGACGATGACGGCGCTGATGAAAACAAAGCTGAAGTTACCGACGCTACCGAGGATGACGGCGAAGACAATGGCGGCATTTCCACAGGCGCTATCATTGCAATCGTTGCAGTAGCAGTTGTAATAATTGCAGTTGTTGCAGTCGCTCTCAAAAAGAAAAAATCATAATAAATTAGTATAAATTTTCTGCCCTCAAGTATCAACCGTACAATATGGTTACTTCCTTGCTGCGATTCGCCAAGCTGTGATATACAGTGTGTTTGGATCGTGATCTAACGTATTCAAGGAAGAGTTACTTAACAAACATCACCGCATACGGTAAAAGAAGTTGCATCATCTCTCTTGACAATTATAGTCCTTGAGATTTGATGCAGCTTCTTTGTGTCTGAAATTTACAGGTTACCAAAAGAGATATTCGCCGTTCCGGGCGTTTCAAATACCAAGCACGCAAGGAGGAACACATAATGACCGATAACGAGATATTTTACCGTTTCTCACCGTTCATACAGGATTTTATATACCGAAACGGCTGGCAGGATCTGCGTGCTGTCCAAATCGCGGCGGCACGGGTGATTTTTGAGAGCGAAAACAATCTCCTCATAACCTCCTCCACGGCATCGGGTAAGACCGAGGCGGCGTTTTTCCCGATACTGTCAGAGATGTGTGAGGATATGCCCGAAAGCATCGGCGTACTCTACATCGCGCCGCTTAAAAGTCTTATAAATGACCAGTTTTCACGCCTCGACGAGCTGCTTGACTTAACGGGAATACCCGTGTTTCATTGGCACGGAGATGTCGCACAGTCACATAAATCAAAGCTCCTCCGCGAGCCGCGCGGCGTTTTGCAGATAACGCCCGAATCGCTTGAAAGTATGCTCATGAACCGCTCAAACGACCTCGTGCGCCTTTTCGGCGATCTGCGCTATGTGGTTATCGACGAAATACACACGCTGACGGGTACAGACAGAGGCAATCAGATAATCTGCCAACTTGTAAGGCTCGCGCGTCTCATAGGTCATACGCCTCGCAGGATCGGACTCTCGGCAACGATCGGCGACGCATCACTGGCGGCAGAATGGCTCGGCGGCGGTACGGACGTACAAACAATAGTACCGCGAATTGACGAGGGCAAAACAAAATGGCGGCTCGGAATGGAGCATTTCTTCATCCAGGGCGACGACCTTGACCAAAGCCGTGACATCGGTTCCACAGCCGAACCGGACGAGGACGCTTCTCACGGTAGGGTTGAAATTGATCCCGGATACGAATATATTTACGACTGCACAAAAAATAAAAAAGCCATCGTATTCTCAAATTCCAGGGAGGAAACGGAATACGTGACCGCAACACTGCGTCAGATCGCCGAAAATCGCGGTGAGCCTGACAATTTCCTTATACATCACGGCAACCTTTCCGCGTCGATACGTGAGGAAGCCGAATCCATGATGAAAAACGATGAGCACAAATGTACCACCTGCGCGACTGTGACAATGGAGCTTGGCATCGACATCGGCAGGCTCGAGCGTATCATTCAGAATGACGCTCCGAACTCGGTTTCAAGCTTTCTTCAAAGGCTCGGACGCTCGGGCAGACGCGGTACACCGCCCGAAATGATGATGGTGTTCCGCGAGGAAAATCCGCTTCCGAATGCACCTCTCCCACAGCTTATTCCGTGGGGATTTCTTCGTGCGATCGCGATCGTACAGCTTTATATCGAGGAGAAATTCATCGAGCCGCCAACGGTCAAAAAGCTACCGTTCAGCCTTGCCTTTCAGCAGACGCTTTCAACTCTCGCTTCATCGGGAGAATTGACACCGAAGCGTCTTGCCGAGCGTATACTTTCGCTTCCGCCGTTCCGTCACATCGACAAAGAGGACTACCGCACACTGCTTCTCGGTATGCTGCAGAATGACTTTATCGAGATGACCGAGGAAAAAGGACTGATCGTCGGTTTAAAGGGCGAGAGACTTACAAACAGCTTCAAGTTTTACGCCGTCTTCAAGGACAGCGAAGACTATACCGTCCGTTGTGAATCGGATGAGATCGGTACGATAACAACACCACCGCCTGTCGGTGACCGTTTCGCTTTAGCCGGACGCGTCTGGGAGGTTGAGGAGCTTGACATACCGAGAAAGCTTATCTACGTCAAAGCGGTAAACGGCAAGATGGAGGTCTCGTGGCCCGGTGACTTCGGCGAGATACACACCCGAATCCTTGAGCGTATGCGCCGCGTACTCGAAGAAGATACTATATATCCGTACCTCAAGCCGAACGCACGTCACAGACTCGAAATTGTCCGCAATCTTGCGAGAAACACGGGTATGCTCGGTCACTCGCTCGTACACCTCGGCGGCTTCACGTGGTGTCTTTTCCCGTGGCTTGGTACACGTTCATTCAGGACACTTCGCAAATTCATCCTGCAAAACGCGGCAAAATATAAAATAACCAACCTCGAATTTGAGGGCTGTTACTATATGATATTCAAAATGGAATCGGGCAGCGATTATGCGCTCATAAAGGGACTTTGTGACGTTCTTGAGCGCGAGGGCATAAACAGAGAAAGCCTTGTTGCATCAAACGAAATGCCCGTTTTCGAGAAGTATGACGACTTCATCCCGGCAGAATTACTTCGCAAGCAGTACGCCGCGGACAAGCTTCGGTGTGACGAAATCATGCTCCGTCTGCCAGAGATTTTAGCGGAATATGAGGAGTAAAGCTCATCAGCTGAGAAAGCCCTCATCCGTAAAAGATTGCTTCGCAACTTTACTGATGAGGGCTCATCGCTTCTTCACTTCAATATCAAGCAGTACACCGCCGCCGACAACAAGCAAAAGTGACATAAGTGCGTGCTCTGTCTGTTCGACGAAAAACGTGTGAAGTCTGGCGGCATCGTAAGCTTCAAGCGATGCCCTTGTGAACGCTATGTATATAAGCACTGCCGAAACCGCGAAAAGTCCCCATTTAAGGAAGCTGTGCGCGGGACGGCATAATATAAATCTATTCATAGTTACACCTCCGTGTAATATTATTTTATCATATTTACGCCGTCGTGTCATCAATCGGTTTCCGACATTTAAGGATTATTTTAACTCAAAAAGGAGTGGTCACCACGGAAAACTCTCGACTCGGACTTTCAAGCGCCTGTTTCTATCCTAAAGAAACACTTGAATCCATAAAAGAATGTATTTCCCTCGGCTTTAAAAATATAGAAATCTTCATGAATTCCTTTTCGGAGCTTGAGGATTGTTACCTTGCGCGTATCGCCGAGGTCTGCAAAGATAACGGTGTAAAGATCACGTCAATTCACCCGTTCACATCGGGCTTTGAATATATGTACTTTTTCTCGGCATATAAAAAACGTGCACGCGACAGTATTGATTATTTTTATAAGAAATATTTTCACGCCGCGGCATATCTCGGTGCGGATTACTTCGTTTTCCACGGGGATGCAACAAGAGCACCTTTTTTCGGAATGGATAATTACTGTGAAGTCCTCGCAATGTTAAAAGAAGCGGCAAAAAGCGAGGGCGTGACACTTGCCCACGAGAACGTTTCCACAGCACGTGCAGGTGATCCCGAATTTATGAACGAGATACACAAACGCTTTGGCGCGGGCAACATCAAGTTTGTTTTTGACCTGAAACAAACGGTACGCGGCGGATATGATATCGAGCGTATGCTCGACGTTATGGGAAACGATATCGTGCACGTTCACATAAACGACTGGCTTGACGGCGAATGTAGATTACCCTACGCAGGCGAGCTCGACCTTGATTCCATCATCTCGCGCATTGAATCAAGCGGCTACACCGGTAAATACATCATCGAGGTATACCGCAAGAACTTCACAAACAACAGTGAAATTATCAGTGCGGCAGACGAGCTTCGCCGGCGTCAATATTAACATTGCGGCTTGACAAAATGAAAAGAGCAGTTCCGTTTGTTTGATGCGGACTGCTCATTTTACTATAAATTTATAAAATACCGATGCCCATTGTGATAAAGGCGGTCAGGGCACAAATGCCGCCAAGACATAGATCTCGCGGTGTGTGACGTGACAGCGCAATGGACGACCACGCAACGCCAACTGCGATGATGCTGCAGGGTATTGCCCACACCGGACCGAGAAAGTAGACTGCGAAGAGCAGTGGCCCGAGTACACCGCAGGCGTGTCCACTTGCTTTGAGGTGGAATATTTTATTGAAGACAAGCAGGAGTATGACGGAGAGGAGATATGCTGCAATGATGAATTTGAATTCATTGGTTGCGTCACTGATATATGCATAGGCGAAGCCGACGATATAACCGAGTGCGCTTGTCACAAACGCAAGTCCTCGCTGACCGTCACGCCCCTTTCCCTTGAAGCCGGGGATGATCGGCTGCAGCGGATATGCAAGCGCAGGTATGACGGCGAGGCAGGTTACAGCCGCCAGATAGTCCGTGAGGTCTCTGAACGTGGTGTCACGTGTGAAATATATAAGAGTCAGCAGTGCTGTGACGAGCAGCGGCGGTATTGTGAGTATACGTAAAATTTTTGCAATGATCTTTTTCATTTGTTTTCCTCCGGGAAGTGTGACATTTTCTGATTATCATTATAAACGTCCTTGACGCGATAATCAACCTACTCTTCGATTTTTGACTCTACACGAAAAAATATTCACTCTACCCAAAGAAAAAGCGACTCTACGGTTAGTAGAATCGCCGATTGCAGCTTACTTTTTTGATGATAAATGCCTGCCGCCGCGTATGACGTAAAAGCAGAGCAAAATGATGAGTTGACTCGGTATTCCGAGCAGGAGTAACTGCCAATAATTCTTTCCTTCGCGAAGAAAGATGAGGTATATCATTAAGAATATGCTCCAGACGAGCGCAGACAGTACGACAAATTGTCCAGCGCGTTTTCCCCAGAGCGAATTGAACACTGTGAGAAGTATCATCGAAACGACGAGGGCATAAACGAATATAAGCGGATATGTAAATCCCGCGAGGTGCATGATTGTAAACGATAAGAGTGCCGCTGTCCAGACGCCGAGAAGCGATATCAAGGAAACGACCGCGTGATTGACACGTTTCTTTTGCTTTGGAAGCGATTCCTTTTCGCCGTGCTCATGGAGCAGGTAATCAACGCTGCAACCGAACAGCTCGGACATTTTAAGAAGCACATACGCATCGGGTATGCTCTCGGCACGTTCCCATTTTGAAACGGCTTTGTCTGAATATGAAAGAGCTGTGCCAAGCTCAAGCTGTGTCATTTTATTTTTTGTTCTGAGTGCGGTAATGTTTTTTGCGACTACCGCTTTAAGCTCGGTGTCCTGCATCGGTGACAGCCCCTTTCGTCGAGTTTATATATATTAGTATAATATAATTTCCGCTGTTTTTCAAGGCGTGGCGCGATAAGTTTTAAAAAAGTTTAATTTTGGTGCGGTGTACGGCGGATGTAAATTTAAAAAATTGCTTGACAAAATGCGCGGATGGGTGTATAATGGATTAAAGGCTGAACGGACCTGCGTATTTTTTCGATCACAGAGAGGGACTTATTGCTGTGAGAGTCCTATCGTGGATTTACGACATTTTAACCGCCGTTCTCTATGGCTTCGCACAGGAAATGGTGCGACGGACGCCTCCGTTATATGGGCATCTCGGTGTATGCCGCGAATAAGAGTGAAAAAATCGGGTGGAACCGTGGGATTTATCTCACCCCGAAGGTGTAATTTATATTATTATGCCTTGGGGTGTTTTTGTTTTCTCCGGGCAAACGAAAGGAATGGTACTTTTTATGTTCAAGATCAAGTTTAACGGTGGCGAGCCTGTCGAGTTCGATGCTCCCATCACGGTCTACGAGGCTGCAAAGGCGCAGAATCTCACCGACCGTTCGTCCCTTGCGGCAAGCGTTAACGGTAACACAGTTGCGTTGTCATACGAGCTTTCCGAGGATGCTGACGTTAAGATACTCACATTTGACGACGCTGACGGCAAGCACGTTTTCTGGCACACTGCATCGCACATTTTGGCGCAGGCTGTAAAGCGTCTCTATCCTGCGGCAAAGCTGACCATCGGTCCCGCAATCGAGAACGGCTTCTACTATGACATCGACAGCGATGTTGCGTTCACTCCCGAAATCCTCGCGACAATTGAAGCTGAAATGCAGAAGATCGTTAAGGAAAATCTTCTTATCGAGCGTTTCACTCTCCCTCGCGACGAGGCTATCAAGCTCATGACCGAGAAGGATGAGCCTTACAAGGTACAGCTTATCGAAGAACTCCCCGAGGGCGAGGAAATCTCGTTCTATAAGCAGGGCGAGTTCACAGACCTTTGCGCAGGTCCGCACATCTTCTCGACCGGTGCGGTTAAGGCATTAAAGCTTATCCAGTGTACAGGTGCATACTGGAAGGGTGATCAGGCGAACAAGCAGCTTCAGCGTATTTACGGCGTGGCATTCCCTGCGAAGGATTTACTCAAAGCACATCTTGAGGCGGTTGAAGAAGCAAAGAAGCGCGATCACAACAAGCTCGGACGTGAGCTTGAGCTTTTCACGACCGTTGACACTATCGGTCAGGGACTCCCGATTCTGCTTCCCAAGGGCGCACGTATCATCCAGCTTCTTCAGAGATGGGTTGAGGACGAGGAGCAGAGACGCGGTTATCTTCTCACAAAAACTCCTCTTATGGCGAAATCCGATCTTTACAAGATCTCCGGTCACTGGGGGCACTACAAGGAGGGTATGTTCGTTCTCGGCGACGAGGAAAAGGACAAGGAGGTGTTCGCGCTCCGTCCGATGACCTGTCCGTTCCAGTATCAGGTGTTCTTAAACCGTCAGCGTTCCTACCGTGACCTGCCGATGAGACTTGGCGAGACGTCAACGCTCTTCCGCAACGAGGACAGCGGCGAGATGCACGGTCTTATCAGAGTGCGTCAGTTCACGATCTCCGAGGGACATCTCATTCTCCGTCCCGAACAGCTCGAGGAAGAATTTAAGGGCTGCGTTGAGCTTGCAAAGTATATGCTTGACACCATCGGTCTCGGCGAGGACGTTTCGTACCGCTTCTCGCAGTGGGATCCTAACAACCGCGACAAATATGAGGGTACAGACGAGCAGTGGGCAGAGGCTCAGGACGCAATGAAGAAGATCCTCGATAACCTCGGAATCGAATATTCGATCGGTATCGGTGAAGCGGCATTCTACGGCCCGAAGCTCGACATTCAGATCAAGAACGTACACGGCAAAGAGGACACTCTCATCACAATTCAGATCGACCAGCTTCTCGCAGAGAGATTCGGCATGGAATA
This sequence comes from uncultured Lachnospiraceae bacterium, assembly GCA_964430755.1. Classification (GTDB taxonomy): domain Bacteria; phylum Bacillota; class Clostridia; order Oscillospirales; family CAG-272; genus Flemingiibacterium. The sequence goes on from CAYSFT010000020.1 coordinate 20,220, forward strand.
CATCGACGTTGACGGTCAGAAGCGCCGTCCGTACATCATTCACAGAACCTCTGTCGGATGCTACGAGCGCACACTTGCACTGCTTATCGAAAAGTACGCAGGTGCGTTCCCGATGTGGCTCTCGCCGACACAGGTTGCAATTCTGCCGATAGGTTTCGAGCAGCATGAGTATGCGGAAGCACTCAACGCAAAGCTCGAGGCGGCAGGCATTCGCACATTCCTCGACGAGCGCAACGAAAAGATCGGTTACAAGATCCGCTCGGCACAGCTTGAAAAGATTCCGTATATGCTGGTTATCGGTGCAAACGAGGTTGCCGACGGCACAGTTGCGGTACGTTCGCGCAAGGACGGCGACATGGGCGCAATGGCGGCAGACGAGTTCCTCGCAAAGGCAGTTACCGAGATTGCTACTAAGGCGAGATAAAGATTGATTCATGAGGCTGTACTTTAACAGGTACAGCCTTTTGTTATGCCGCCAAACAAGAAAGGCTTCCACCGATTTTGTGTGTCAGTGGAAGCTTGATTTTTTACTCCAAATTACTTTTTGTGTTCCCATATGAAAACGTTCACAAAAGCCTCTCCCTGTGGGAGAGGTGTCGCGCCGTAAGGCGTGACGGAGAGGGCGTTTTCGACGAGGATTGCCCTCTCAGTCATCAGCAGATTCGCTTCGCGAACTGCCGCTGACAGCTCTCCCATAGGGAGAGCCTTTTTGCTCGTGTTTTTCGATGCAAATCAGGATCGGGAACACTTTGCTGAACTGGGATGTTTTTTCTATTAAAGTACGACCTTACCCTCGTAAACCTTGGAGGCGTCGCCGGAGAGATAAACTGTTTCGTCGGTGTAACGAATCTTGAGATCGCCGCCGCGAAGCTTTACAGTAATGTCGGTGTTCTTCGGGCAGTAACCGTTTTCAACTGCCGCAACTACTGCCGCACACGCACCGCTTCCGCAAGCGAATGTCTCGCCCGAACCGCGCTCCCAAACACGCATCTTTATAGTTGTGTTATTGAGAACCTTAACGAACTCGGTGTTGACTCTCTCGGGGAAGAGCTGATCGTTTTCGAACTTCGGTCCGAGTTCCTCGAGGTTTAAGTTGTCGAGTGCTTCGTCAAATTCATCGTTGAATACCACGCAGTGCGGGTTACCCATCGAAACGCAGGTTATGCGGTAACGGTCGCCTGCAACCTGTGTCGGTACGCCGATGATGTTGCGCAGTGCCATTTTAACGGGAATGAGCGACGGATTAAGCTCTGCCTTGCCCATATCAACCGTTACGGTGCTGACCTCGCCGTTCACCTTTTCAACCCATGTGTTGCGCACGCCGCTGAGGGTTTCGATTGCGACGGTGTCTTTATTGACCATCTTATTGTCAACCATGAACTTTGCAATGCAGCGAGCTGCGTTTCCGCACATCTTGCCCTCTGTACCGTCAAGGTTGAACATACGCATCTTAACGTCAGCGATCTCGGACGGATACATCAGCACAACGCCGTCGCCGCCGATACCGAAGTGACGGTCAGCAAGACGAATACTGAGTCCCTCGGGGTTGTCGATCTTCTGATTGAAGCAGTTGAAATAGATATAGTCATTTCCGCAGGCTTCCATCTTGGTAAATTCAAGTGTCGCCTTTTCGCTTCTCATATCATTGATGTCAACAAGCTCTGTGCAGCTCTGTGAATAGCGGCTCTTGAGGCAATCTGCAACTGCGTTTGCCGTGTCGATCGAAGTGAGACACGGAATTGCACGCTCAACCGTCTTGCGGCGGATCTTAACGCTGTCACGTGTCGGAATACGTCCCTTTGCCGAGGTGGAGATAACGTAGTCGATGCGTCCCGATTCGATAAGCTTGAGAGTGTTATTATCGCCCTCGTGGATCTTATCGACCACCTTGACCTTCATGCCGTAATCCTCGATGATCTTCGCTGTGCCGCGTGTTGCGTAAAGCTCGAAGCCGAGGTCGTAGAAGCGTTTTGCGGTTTCGCCGATTTCGGATTTATCGGAGTCGCGGACGGTTATGAAGATGCCGCCCTGCTTTTTGAGCTTATAGCCTGCCGCAACGAGTCCCTTGAAGAGTGCTTCCTCACGTGTTGCAGCAAGTCCGAGAACCTCACCGGTTGATTTCATTTCCGGACCGAGATGGTTATCGACGTTCATCAGCTTCTCAAACGAGAACACCGGAACCTTGACTGCAACATAAGGCGAGGTCTTATAAAGTCCCGTACCGTAGCCCATGTCTGCGAGCTTTTCGCCGAGCATACAGCGTGTTGCAAGGTCAACCATCGGAACGCCCGTAACCTTACTGATATAAGGAATGGTACGCGACGAACGGGGATTTACCTCGATGACGTAGAGACGGTTATCGGTCTTGTTGATGAGATACTGGATATTGACAAGTCCCATAATATTAAGGGATGTCGAGAGCTTTCTTGTAACGTCGATTATCTCCTCGCGCAGCTTATCGGTGATGTTCCATGCAGGGTAAACCGCAATCGAGTCGCCCGAGTGAATACCTGTTCTCTCAACGTGCTCCATGATACCCGGGATGAGGATATCGTCGCCGTCGCATATAGCGTCAACCTCAAGCTCGATACCCATGAGGTACTTGTCGATGAGGACGGGATTTTCGATGTTGTTTGCGAGGATTATCTTCATGTACTCCTTGATGTCGTCCTCGGTGAACGCGATGATCATGTTCTGACCGCCGAGCACGTAAGAGGGACGCATGAGTACGGGATAACCTATCTTTGCCGCAACGGTGAGTGCTTCTTCGGTAGTCATAACAGTGAAGCCCTCGGGACGTGCGACGTTATTTGCTTCGAGCAGTGCGTCGAAACGCTCTCTGTCCTCTGCCGCGTCGATTGAATCTGCGGATGTGCCGAGGATGTTTACGCCATGCTCGTACATATATTTGGTAAGCTTGATAGCAGTCTGACCGCCGAACGCTACAACAACGCCATACGGCTTCTCGGTTTCGATGATGTTCATGACATCCTCGGGAGTGAGCGGCTCGAAATAGAGTCTGTCGGCTGTGTCGAAGTCGGTGGAAACGGTTTCGGGGTTGTTATTAACGATTACAACGTCGTAGCCTGCCTCTTTGAGCGACCATACGCAGTGAACCGACGCATAGTCAAACTCGATACCCTGACCGATACGGATAGGACCTGAGCCGAATACGATAACTGTCTTTTTATCGGGGGCTTTGCGCTTTTCGATAAATTCAGCCGCTTCGTTTTCGTCATCGTAGGTTGAATAGAAGTAAGGTGTATTAGCGGAGAATTCTGCCGCGCAGGTGTCAACGACCTTGTAAACCGCACGCTTGTGCATACCCTCGGGAAGTGATTTGCCCGAAAGCTCCTCGATAAGCTTATCCGGGAAGCCGAAGTTCTTTGCTTCGAGGTAAAGCTCGTTTGTGATAGCTTCGCTTGCAAGACGGCGTTCCATCTTGATGAGGTTTAAGAGTCGGCAGAGGAACCATTCGTCGATCATGGTGATCTCGTGGATCTCGTCAACGGTTGTTCCGCGGCGAAGTGCCTCGTAAACGATAAAGAGACGCTCATCGTCGATGTTGTGAAGTCTCGATGCAACATCCTCGTCGGAGAGCTCGCGGTACTTCTTGTGCGAAAGATTGTTCATGCCGATTTCGACACCGCGTACAGCCTTCATGATAGCCTGCTCAAACGATGTACCGATTGCCATGACCTCGCCGGTTGCCTTCATCTGTGTGCCGAGTGTACGCTTTGCGTAAACGAACTTATCAAACGGCCACTTCGGGAATTTTACGACAACATAGTCAATAGTCGGCTCGAAGCAAGCGTATGTTGTGCCGGTTACGGCGTTGAGAATTTCAGGCAGAGTGTAACCGATAGCGATCTTTGCGGCAACCTTTGCAATCGGGTAACCTGTCGCCTTCGATGCAAGTGCGGACGAACGCGATACACGGGGATTAACCTCGATGACCGCATATTCCTTGCTTTCGGGATGGAGCGCGAACTGACAGTTACAGCCACCTTCAATCTGAAGCTCCTGTATAATATCGAGAGCCGCGGAACGGAGCATCTGATATTCGTCATCGGAGAGTGTGAGAGCCGGAGCAACGACAACCGAGTCACCGGTGTGAACGCCGACAGGGTCAACGTTTTCCATCGAGCAGATGGTGATTACGTTGCCTGCACTGTCGCGCATAACCTCAAATTCGATCTCTTTCCATCCGGATACGCATTTTTCAACGAGCACCTGGTGAATCGGCGAAGCGTTAAGACCGCCGTTTGTGATTTCGATAAATTCTGCTTCGTTATAAGCGATACCGCCGCCTGTACCGCCGAGCGTGAATGCCGGACGGATGATGAGCGGATAACCGTTTGCGTGTGCAAATTCGAGTGCCGCGTTAAGATCGTTTACAACGAGCGAGGGAATACAAGGCTGACCGATCTTCATCATGGTGTCCTTGAACATCTGACGGTCCTCTGCCTTGTCGATTGTGTCGGGACGTGCGCCGAGGAGCTTTACGCCCATCTTATCAAGGAAGCCTTCCTTTGCAAGCTGCATGGAAAGGGTAAGTCCCGTCTGACCGCCGAGGGTTGAAAGAAGGCTGTCGGGGCGTTCCTTTTCGATGATACGCTTGATAACGGGCAGAGTTAGCGGTTCGATATAAACCTCGTCTGCCATGGCGTTATCGGTCATGATGGTTGCAGGGTTGGAGTTTACGAGAACGACCTCAAGACCGTCCTCCTTGAGTGCACGGCAAGCCTGTGTGCCTGCGTAGTCAAACTCAGCCGCCTGACCGATGACGATAGGGCCTGAGCCGATGACCATTACCTTTTTGATATCATTTCTTAATGGCATATTATATTCCTCCTATTCTGCTTATTTCATCATGCCGATGAATTCGTCGTAAATAAAATCTGTTCTGTTCGGGCCGCCGACGGAACCGGGACGGAACTGTACACCGATTGCCGGAATGCTTTCGTATGTCACGCCCTCAACTGTGCCGTCGTTACCGTTCTTATAGCTTACCTTGATGTTTTCGGGAAGAGACTTTTCTTCGAGTGTATAGCCCTGATTCTGCGATGTGATGAACACACGCTTATCGGAAAGTCTGATTGAGGGCATACCGCCTCTGTGACCGTGCGGAAGCTTTGTGCTCACAGCTCCCTGTGAAACTGCGAGCATCAGGTGACCGAGGCAGATGCCGAGCATGGGCATTTTCTTATCTGCAAGCTTCTTTATCTCGGCGATGATACCGGGGTTCTTCATGGGATCATCGGGACCGTTTGAGAGAACAACGCCGTCGGGCTTATATTTGAGAATTTCCTCGGCTTTGGTGCTTGCCGGAACGGTTATAACCTCGCATCCGCGCTCGCTCAGTGATGCCGCAATGGAATCAACTGCACCGAAATCCCAGAGCACGACCTTGTGAGAAGCGTTTTCGGGAGTGGTGACTGTCACTTCGCTGCAACTTACAGACTCAACTGCATTCGGCGCGGTGTAAGCCTTTATCTCGGCTATCACCGTGTCAACATTTTCGGGCAGTGTATATGTGATCTTTGCCATCATCGAGCCGTTATCGCGAAGGATACGTGTTAATTTACGTGTGTCGATACCCTCGATTCCGACAACCTTGTTTTCATTCAAAAAAACGCCAAGAGCACCTTCACATCTGAAATTTGAAGGTTCTTGACATAAATCTCTGACAATATAAGCGGCAGGTGCAACTCCCTTGCTTTCACATTCATGGGAAACAACACCATAATTTCCTATAAGAGGAAATGTCTGTATAACGAGCTGTCCCTTATATCCCTGATCGGTAAGAGTTGACATATAGCCGGTCATTGCGGTTGTGAAAACAGCTTCACCAATAGTTTCGGCTTCATAACCGAACGCTCTGCCGCAAAAAACCATGCCGTTTTCAAGTACCAGGTATGCTTTCTTTGTCTGCATAATATACCTCCATCTTTATTGCATATATTATAGTATTACATCATTCATAATATTATACCACTTTATGGGCAGATATGTCAAGAGATTAATATGTATAAATATTGAGTAATATACAGAAAAATAGTTGTGAAAAGGAATTAAATGGGAGTGATTCGTTTTTTAAATGGGGAAATTTCTGTAATACTTCACATATTCGGTCGGTGAGCAGCCATATATGGTTCTGAAGAAGCGCGAAAGATTTTCGGGAGAGGAAAAGGAAAGGCGGCGCGCTATTTCGGAAATGTGAAGTCCCTCGTGCAAAAGGATGATGATCTCGCGCAGGATAAGCCGTCCGGCATATTGCTTCGGCGTTTGCTTGTATTCGGCCTTAAAGAGCTTGGAAATGTGAGAATTTGAATAATTGAATCGATTTGAAAGATCGGCATCCTTGAAAACTTCAACGAAATTGCTGTCAATATATTTTTTAACTCTCACCGGAAGTGTACCGTCCTCTATCGCACTGGCGCGGAAGATATAGGAAAGAAGCATATCGGTGAGCCTATTTATATAAAGCTCCTTGTCTCTGCTTTTTTTAGCATAGGTACGTGTCATTTTCAGTGTGTCTGCAATAAATTCGTCGCTTGAAACATCTATTTCGACAACGCTGTTTATTTCGGGAAAGGTGTATGCATGGATATACAGCGAATAAAACTTGTCCTGCGGAAGCTCAAGCAGAGAAAAAACTCTGTTTGCCGGGAGTATATAGAGGTGGTTCTTTTTGAACGGCTTTTCAACTCCGTTAACGGTATAAAACGCAGAACCGCCGAGAGCATAGTATATTATCGAAAAAGGACGGGTTATATTCGGATAATCCCAACCGATCGGAGTGTAACATTCTCTGAAGGCGCAGACGGAAATGCATCTCATAGCAAGGCTTCCTTTCTGTTTTTTTGATGCTGTTTACATTTTATCACAAGTTGACCTGCCTGTCAATACCGTGCGGATAATTGAAAGATTTTCCGTTGCTGTATTTTTGTGAATTTTGCGTAAAATTGACAGCCTTTTTGCACAGTTCTGATATTCCAATCGGAATGGAAGTGTGCTATAATGTAACTGTAATATATTAAATTTAAGTATATATTCACTTGGGATATAAGGAGAAAAGACTTATGATAAAAACAACCGGAAAAAAATTCAGACGCGCTATCCATTTCGATTTTCACACCTCTCCGGGTATCGACAACATCCTCGGAAACTTCGATGCGGAAAAGTTTGCAGATCAGCTTGCGGCGGCTCATCTTGAATACATAAACATGGCGGCACGCTGCAATATGGGATTCAGCTATTATAACACCAAGGTCGGCAAAAAATATCCGGGACTCGGTGACCGTGATCCCCTTAAAGAAATTCTCGATGCCTGCCATAAGAGAGGTATCGGCGTTACCGCATATTTCAACATCGGTCTTGACCACGAAATGGCGGCTGACAATGTCGGTTGGCTGAAGATAAACAAAGAAGGAAAAGTTTACAGGGAAGATAAATTCAATAACTTTTTCAGAATGATGTGTTACAATTCGCCGTACGGTGAGCATTTCCTCGCCGAGGTTAAGGAGGTCTGCGAATACGATATTGACGGTATCTTCTGCGACTGCTTCCAGGCGGCTCCGTGTCACTGTCCCGACTGTATGGCAGATATGCAAAAGAGAGGGATTGACGTAAACGACGAGGCTGCCGTCTGCGCATATCAGAACACCGTTAGACTTGAACTTGCAGAGAAGGTCAAGGCCACGATGGGCGATAAGCTCGGAAAAATCAAGCTTTACTTCAACGGACTTCCGATGACGGGTATAAACCACACTCATGCGGAGATCGAATGCCTTCCCTCAGGAGCCTGGGGTTACGATTATTTCAACCACATGGCAGCTTATATGAGAACCAAATTTGAGGATCTTGTTTACATGAGCGGAAGATTTCAGTCCACATGGGGAGATTTCGGCGGTGTGAAGCCGCTTGCTTCGATGCAGAACGATCTTTACGACGCAATGATGAACAGCTTCGGCATCTCTTTCGGTGACCATCTGCATCCCGTTGACGGATTTGAAAATGAAGTTGCAAGCCGTATCGGTAAGGTCATGGCGGAAAAGATGCTCTATGAGCCTTACACAGAGGACTCCCAAAATATTGTGGAGATCGGCGTGCTTATAAAGCCGAATCCCGATGAGGGAGGTATCGAAAGTGAGCCTCTCAAGGGTGCGGCACGTATGCTCAAGGAGCTCAAGCTCATGTATAACGTATACGATGAGAGCGGTAACTTTGAGGAAACAAAGCTTCTCATCATCGGCGAGGACATCGGCTGCAGTGATGAGCTCAAGGCACGTCTCAATGAGTACGTAAAGAACGGCGGCAAGATCATCTTCGCAGGTGAGGGTGTTGACCTCGGCAAGGCTGCGGGATTGCTTGACTATGTTGAGCTTGTCGGCAAGGATGAAAGCGACAATGCTTATTTCACCTCCCACACAAGCGATATGCGTTATACGATGTACCGTCCGTCGAGAATAATCAAGAACATAAGCGGCAAGGAAACTGCACGCTATGTAAAGAATATCCTCAACTTCACCTGGGACGGCAGACAGGCGACATTCTACAGACCGCAGGGTGAGGTGACCGATTACAGTGCCGCAGTACTCGGCGAAAACACGGCTTGTGTCTGCTTTGACGTTTTCGGCGCATATATCGACAAGTTCTTCATCGAGCACAGAGATGTCGTTGACGTGCTCATTAAAGGACTTCTCTCCGAGCGACTTATCGAGAGCACCGAGCTTCCGAAAACCGCGACCGTATCGCTCACAAGGACCGAAACCTGCACCGTATTCCACATTAAATCGACCTATCCGGAGATCAAGAGCAGGAGAGGTTACATCGAGGAGCACACATATATGAGAAGCGCAGAGGTGTCGCTCATGGGCGAATATGAGGTGTACATTCTCCCTGAAATGACCAAGGTTGAAAGGCGATGTGAAAACGGCAGAACCATTTTCAACACGGGAGACATTCTCGGTTACAGAGCGTTTTTACTTAAATAAGCAAACGAAAAGGAGCTGAACGAAAACGGCTCCTTTTTCATGCTAAACTAACTTCAGCCGCGTCAGCGGCGTTACTGCCGTAAAAGAAACAATGAAGCCACTGAGCCGCCGTCGTAGCTGGCGGCGGACGAACGGTTATCGCTGACAAAGCGAGTCCGGAGCCGCAGGCGGAGTTGAGCGCGAATCGAGCGCAGGCAAGGAAGACGGGGAGCTCGAGGGGTGAGAAAACTGCGTCAGCTGGTGTCTCATCCCTCGAACTTACGCGAAGTTCGAAGCGCAACACAAAGAGATTTAATGCATCTTTGTATTCCGGGGATAAAAGTTACTTTTTCGCCCAAAAAGTGAAAGAAAGCAGTTTTTCAAAGTGTACTGCTTCGAGCATCGTATCATTCGAGAGGGATGGACACCAGTTGCACAGGTTTCCACCCCTCTCGAGCTCTCCCCCTTTCCTTTGCCGTTGCTCGATTTGCGCTCAGTTCGCCTGTGGCTCACGATTCGCTTTGTTACGTGTAACCGCTTCACGCCGCCAATTTCATCGGCGGCTATGGTGCTTCATTGCTCCTTTTAGTGCGGTTGCGCTCGATTCGCGCTCAACTCCGCCTGCGGCTCCGGATTCGCTTTGTCACGTGTGACCGTTTCTCCACCGCCAGCTACGACGGCGGCTCAGGTGCACCTTTGTTTGTTTAGTGCAGTTGCGCTTTGGCAGCAAGGAAAAATAAAAATCAGCCGTATTATTTTTGAACAATACGACTGAATTTTGTTTTATACTATTGCGCCATCGAGGTATTCAAGCGACTTTGTAACCATTTCGTCGCCAAGCTCCTTGTTTGCCTCGCGTGCGCTTTCGGTGAACCAGTGCTTGATGTCGTCAATACGGTCAAGCTTTACGCAGTCGGGATATAGTGACATCAGTATCGAGCACTCATATTTGCCTGCGTGGTCGTAACCGGTGGCATTCTGTACGGCGGTGCTCATTGTCGGGATGACCTTGATCCAGTTGAAAGGATTGTTGTCGCCCTCAAGCTGTTCATAATAATTGGCGTAGCTTTCACTGCCCCACCAACCCTGACCGAGTGTCTTTTCGAGGTATGCCATGGTTGCTCTCTTTGCCGCCATACGGTAGCAGAGCGTCATCGGCATTTCGCTTTCCTGCTCAAACTGATGGTGAATGAGCACGTATATGTTACGGTAACCGGCAGAAAGCATACTCATGAATACGTAATAAACGTAATTTTCAAAAGCAGTTTCCTCAACGTGTACCGTACCGCTCTTACTGTCGCCGACAGCATAGCTCGAAGGACTGTAGCTGATCGTCGGAGCGAGCATTATTTCCTTTTTCTGTGCTAACTTTTTTGCAAGTCCCTCGGCAACGAGCGTGTCACAGCCGTATGAGCAGTGAGGACCGTGATATTCGACCGTACCTGCCGGGATTACAAGCGGTATTTTGTTTTCCTGAACGTAGTCACGTTCTCTGGGGAATGAAAAATCAAGTACCATTTTTATGACCTCTCGAAAATCAATAAGCGAGTGTTGTATAGTATGCGAGGTTAGTCTGACGGTTGTCGAGTCTGCCGTACTGAACGACGATCTCTGTGTCGCTTTCAAGCTTCATCGCATACTGTATTTCCTTCTCAACGATGTAACCAGACATATCGGACGGCTCGTTCATACGGAAGCATCTTACTCTGCCTGCCTCAACAGTCCAGGTGATGCCCTCGTAAGCCGGCTTATCCGTGAAGAACAGCTTTACCTTGATGGTTGCCGTTTTGTCGGAATCGTTTACGACTATAACGCTTTCGTGTCCCTTGAGCATACCCTCGCCTTCAGGCGGCAGCTCGCAGTCGGGAATTATCCAGTTTTTCTTTCCGCAAACCATGATTAAAACTCCAGTTCAATGATACCCTTTTTGAGGTAATCGGTGTAGGTTTCGATTCCGTTCTTCTTGATTGCAACGCCCTTTTCCCAGCGGCAGCCGAAGGTCGGGCCGGAGATAAAGGTGTCAACCTGGAAGGTCATGTTTTCTTCGAGGACGTAGTTGCTGTCTGTTTCCATCCAGGGAGTTTCAACCTCGATCATACCTGTTCCGTGGCAGGGACCGTAAACGTAATTCTTTTCATATCCTGCGTCCTTATACTTCTGGAGGAACGCCTTTGCAACGTCACTTGCCATAACGCCTGCGCGGAGCTGTTCACCTGTCCACTCATGCATCTGACGGCAGAATTCAACAAGCTCGCGTCTCTCGCCCTCAAGCTTACCCATAACAACGGGCAGACCGATACTCGGAGAATAACCGTCGATCTTTGCGGAGAGGTTGAGCTGAACGATATCGTTCTTACCGATCTGTCTGTATCTCGAACGGCTGATTGCGTGACGTGTGCTCTCCTCGCTGAATACGTACATGGGAAGTCCCTCGTATTCCGCACCGTTCTCGTAAATTACTCTCTGTGCAACGCCGACCATCTGAAGCTCGGTAACGCCCGGCTTTAAGTTCTTGATAACCTCATCGGTTGCAAGCTCGATGATTCTGAAGCCCTCACGGATGCAGGCAAGCTCGTTTTCGCTCTTGATCTTGCGGAGTGCAACCATGATATCGTTGCATCTTACGATCTCTGCCTTCGGGAAAGAGTCACAGAGTCCCTCGTGGATCGGGAGTGTGCACTCAACGTAGCTTCCGAGACCGATTCGCAGGTTCTCGCCGGTAACGCCGATAGCCTTGAAAACGTCATGGAAGGTGTCAGCCTTGAGTTCGGGATAAGACGGGTCAGCCGACTCGCGGAATTCCTTAAGTACGAAAACCTTGTCAAGCTTACCGAAGTCCTTACCGAAAACGGCAGACTCGGGACCAACAAGCAGAGCTGCGTCACCGTTTGCGCTGATTGCAACGCCGGCACGCTCAAATAAAGGCCAGAAGCCGGAGAAATATCTTGCGTTTGCGTAGTCGCTCTCGGTTGAAACGACGAGCATTACGTCAAGGTTACGCTCGCGGAGCATTTTGGCTGCTCTCTGGATTCTTTCCTGGTATTCGTAATCGGGGATACAAATTCTGTTCATGTTAAAACCTCCATATATTTTATTTGGTAATTTTATTATACAACGATTTTTTTCATTTGTATTTATATAATCGTGAATATTTTTTATAAAATCGTAAATTTATTTATTGACATATCAATTTTTTCATGTTATACTGAAGCTATGAAATATGTAAGTAAAAAGCTTAATGACTCACTGCTTGTTTCGAGTATCGTAAATCTTCATTTCTTTGAATTCAGCAAGGATTTTTCAACGGAGGGTGAAAGGCATCCGTTTTATGAGCTGGTTTTTGTAAATTCGGGGAAGATGTACGTTGAGTCGGAGGATTACACGGGTTATCTTAACAAGCACGAGATGATAATTCACCGTTCCGATTCGGAACATTCACTGCGGTGCGACGCCGACGGAACGCTCACCGTTATAATCATTGGATTTGAGACAGATTCAACTCTTCTTGATGTTTTTTCAAAAGAGCCGCTGTCGCTCTCGGACAATCTCATCAAAAAGCTTGCCGAGATAATCAAAGAGGGAAGAAACGTCTTTTTGCCTCCGTTTAATATTCCCGTTTACGACATGAAAAAAAGAAAGCATCAGATGTTCGGCTCGGAACAGATGCTTCGTATGCTGCTTGAATATTTTCTTATAAGTCTTGTTCGCGAGTACCGCTTCAACGAAAATACAGAGGAGGGTACAGAGGTGACGGCGGCGATAAACGAGGTTATCGAATATGTCAGCCGAAACTGCCTTGAGAAGATCACGATTGATGAGCTCTCATTCCTTTTCAGGACGAACCGTTCCACGCTTTGCAAGGAGTTCAAGCGGGTTACGGGAAAATCGGTGGTTGAATATATTAACGAGCGCAAGTTTGAACTTGCGAAAAGGAAGATTGTTGAATCAAGCGATAATTTCACCAAGATTGCCGAGCAGATGAAATTTGACAGTATTCATTATTTCACGAGCTTTTTTAAGAAGATGTCGGGGATGACACCGTCCGAATACCGGAAGCGGTATCGCTTGGGGGAAAGGTAAAACGCTTTCTGCGGCGCAAAGTTAATTCAAGCCTCGCCCTTTGGGAGAGGTGGCACGAAGTGCCGGAGAGGGCAACTTTGACGGATGAGGGCTTCCTGAATCGGGCAAAATGAAAAGCTGTCTGCGTTTGTTTACAGACAGCATTTTGTTTTATTCTTCGGTTTTTTCTTTGCCGATGATCAGCTTACCGACCGGGATCAAGAGTCCGCCGATTGCGTTTCCGACGGTCATCACGAGAAGATATACAAACGTTTTGAATGTGAAGCTCTGTGCGAGGATGAAATAGAACATATTCGCAACGCAGTGCTCAAACGAGCAGAGGATAAAGGTCATAACGGGGAAGATTACGAAAAGCGCACGGACGGTACTCGAACGCTTCTTATACTGATCAACCGCTATGAACATACAAAGTCCGCAGCCGACGGCGAGCAGGAGAATACTGATGAGATTATCGTTTAATTTTACATTAACGATCGCGTCCACCTTATCGTGCAGCTTCGGCTCGTAGATACGGGTATACCACAGACAGAGAGCGACAAGTCCCGTACCGATGAGGTTTCCGAACCATATGAGCATCAGCGTTCCTATGTACGAGGGTTTGTTCTCAAGGGCGTATCCGACCTTGCCTGTGAAAAGGTTGAAGCCGAACGCAAGGATGGTCAAAAGACCGATGGAGAAAAGTGCCGCACCGACGACCGGGTTATCGACAGACAGGTAGACCGTTCCGCCGAGTCCGATGCAAAATCCGGCAAGAATTGCAAGAACTAAGGTTTTTTTCATGGTTTTACTTCTCTTTCTTTGTGTAGATTATATTGTTTTTATTATACCATAAATATTTTGGTTTTGCAACAATATTTTACAAAATAGTACGCCATTATTTTTTAGTGAAAAATTGTTCGGTTTCCATCTTGACCTCACGTATACGAAGCATCACGAAAACGAGATTGAGAGCGGTCATCGCGCTGATTGCAAGATCGGAAAAGCTCCAGACGACACCCTCTGCGCTTACCGCGCCCATAAATGCAGACAGCGGATATACGAGCAGATATATGTACCGTGCAATGGGGCGTTTTGTCAGATAAGCAAGGCTTTCGGTGCCGTAGTAAAACCAGCAGATAATGGTACAAAAAGCGAAAACCGTGATGGCGGCACAGAGGATAACGTCCGAAAACGGGATGAAATGTGACATAGCTGCGGCGGCGGTTTTCATGCCGTCCTGTGTGAGCGCTACTCCGTGACGCTCTGCGATTAGTACGGTAAGGGCGGTCATTGTGCAGATGACTACTGTGTCAATAAACACCTCAAGTATACCGAACACGCCTTGTGCGGCAGGTGAAGTTACATTTGCGCTTGCGTGTGCGATGGGAGCAGTACCGCAGCCGGCTTCGTTTGAGACCACGCCGCGTGTGACGCCGATGCGGAGTGCGCGACTCGTTACAAAGCCGATGACACCGCCGCTCATTGACTGCACATCGAACGCCGAGGTGACGATATCAGAGAGAATATCACCGAGGAGCGGCAGGTTTGTCAGTATTATGAAAAGTGACATTATAATATATACAAGGCTCATGAGAGGGATAAGCTTTTCGGTGAGAGAGGATATGCGTGAAAGTCCGCCGGATGCGACGGCGAATGTGAGGAGCGCGACTGTGATGCCGCAAAGTGTCGGCGAGAGCGCAAATGTCTCACTTGCACTGACTGCGATAGCGCTTGACTGAACCGCACAGCCCATTGCGAGTGAGGCGGCGAGGCAGAGAAGCGCAAAGACAGCTGATGCGAATTTTGATGAGCGTTTCCCGCTTTCTGCGATATAAAAGTATGCGCCGCCGTGGTAGTTTCCGTTATTGTCACGTCTGCGATGACGGACGGCGAGGACGATCTCCGCATATTTTATCGGAAGTGCGGCGATGGCACTGATAAGCATCCAGAAAATCGCTCCAGAACCACCTATGTATATCGCCGAAGCAACGCCTGCAATGTTACCGACACCGAGCGTTCCTGCAAGCGCGACTATCATTGCGCGCATCGGTGACATTCCATTACTGCCGCCTGATTTAAGTGCGCTCAGCATACGGCGCGGTCTCGTTATGAAAAAGGGACGCAGATATATAAGAAGGAATATACCCGTGAAAAACACCGCGACGCAAAGTCCCGGACCGAAAATATAGCTGTTTACGAAATCAAGCAGATTTGTCATGTTGCCTCCGTGTTCGTTTTTTATATATTGTATGTTTTTTCACGGAGTTAAAGAACGGTTTCACGGTTAGCACTCGACGTCTCTGCGTGATAAAAATATCATAAAATGTGGGATTTTGGCATAATTATATATTGTGGAAATAAGTTGTAACTAAAGTGTAAACTATGGAAAAAAGGCTTGATTTTTATTTTTTGTCGGTGTACAATATAATCGTACGTTAGCACTCGGCGATGTTGAGTGCTAAAAACAAGAAAAATAAGCACGTCACATGACGGCTCAAATATCAGGAGGAAAATATCATGACTATCAAACCGCTTTGCGACAGAGTTGTCGTTAAAATGGTAGAGGCAGAGGAGACCACCAAGAGTGGTATCATTCTCGCAGGCGCGGCAAAGGAAAAGCCGCAGGTTGCAGAGGTCGTTGCAGTCGGCCCCGGCGGAATCGTTGACGGCAAGGAAGTTGTTATGACCGTTAAGGTTGGTGAAAAGGTTATCACCAGCAAGTATGCAGGTACAGAAGTTAAGTGCGACGGCAACGAATACATCATCGTTCGTCAGAGCGACATTTTAGCTGTAGTTGAATAATTGACGGCGACATTTTGCCAAAATAAGTTTTTCGAACAAACACCACAATAATACCACCGTAGAGGAGGGGCTTGCTCCTCCCACAAGAACAACATAATTTTTTGAAAGGATAGTGTATTTAAAATGGCAAAGAATATCATTTACGGAATCGAAGCAAGAAACGCACTCTTAGCCGGCGTTGATAAGCTTGCTAACACTGTTAAGATCACAATGGGCCCGAAGGGCAGAAACGTCGTTCTCGACAAGAAGTTCGGCGCTCCGCTGATCACCAATGACGGCGTTACCATCGCAAAGGAGATCGAGCTTGAGGATGCGGCTGAAAACATGGGCGCACAGCTCGTTCGCGAGGTTGCTACAAAGACCAACGACGCAGCAGGCGACGGTACTACCACCGCTACACTGCTCGCTCAGGCTTTCATCACCGAGGGCATGAAGAATGTTACCGCAGGTGCTAACCCCATCGTTATCCGCAAGGGTATCCAGAAGGCAGTTGACA
>CAYSFT010000021.1:0-36008 GCA_964430755.1 uncultured Lachnospiraceae bacterium
TAAACTCTTGCCGCAAGCTCCTGATTGAGCATATAAAGGCTCTTGGGATCGGAACCGAAAAGCTCCATCTTGGATATCATATCGTTAGCGTTGGTTTCCTCCTCGCCCTGCTCCTTAACAAACCAGTCAAGGAACTGCATGGTTCTAAAGTCACGAACGTCGTATGCTGCGCCGTAAATATCGTTTATGAGCGATGTTACGTAACGCTCGTGTTCAAGTCCTGCTTCGAGCACGGACATATGATCGGTGAACACCTTGTCGGGCTTTGCGATTGCTTCGAGGGTTACGGTCATGTTCTCATTCTGCAGATAGGTGTAGAAGAGCATTGCGTGATCGCGCTCCTCCTGTGCCTGGATCATGTACCAGTTTGCGAAGCCGTCAAGTCCCTGTGCCTTGAAATAATTTGAAAAATCAAGATAGAGGTACGCGGAGTAAAATTCCTTGTTGATCTGATCGTTGATAAGTGCGTGTACTTTGCTGTTTAACATAATTATCACCTCATATATTTATTTTATTTCTTCAAAATCCGCCGCGCCATGCTTGCAGAGCGGACATACAAAGTCATCGGGAAGGGTGTCGCCCTCGTAAACGTAGCCGCACACCTTGCAGACGTAACCCTTTTTGCCGTCGGTTTCGGGCTTCGGTCTGACGTTTTCGTAGTAATAGGAGTAGGTCATGGTTTCACGGTCGGAGATGACTCTTGCTTCGGTAACCGAGCAGATGAACATTCCGTGAGTGTCGAGGTCGATATACTGCTCAACCTTCAGCGACATAAACGAATTGATGAATCTCGGCAGGAACACAAGACCGTTATCACTGCGAAGCGGTTCACAGCCTGCGAACTTATCAACATTACGTCCGCTCATAAAGCCGAACTTTTCAAACGCAGCAAACGGTGCATCAACCGTGAGACAGTTAATATTCATTTTACCCGTCTGCTTGATTACATGGTGAGAATAATTTTCCTTATTGATGGTTACGGCAATGCGGTTGGGTGTGTTTGTAACCTGTGTGACGGTATTCACGATAAGACCGTTATCCTTTTTGCCGTCGTTTGAGGTTACGACGTAAAGACCGTAGCCGATATTGAAAAGCGCGGAGAGATCGTTCTTGTTCGCCGTGTCGTCACGTCTTGCGAGGTATTCGCGGCAGAGCTCCTCGATGAGTGTATCAAGCTGAGCCTGGCTGTCCTCGTTCAGAACGGAGAGGATCTTGACTGTTGTATCGGTGAACGTGATGTTCTTCGATTTTGCGAGCATTTCGCGCATCACCTTTGCCGCAAGAGGTGCCCAGCTTCCGTTTTCGATAAGCGCAACGGTACGGTTCTGGAAGTTACGTGCGGTCAGGTGGTCGATAAACTCACGCATGAACGGGAAGATGTCTGCGTTATAGGTGGTAGTCGCAAGAACGAGCTTGCTGTAACGGAACGCATCCGCAACCGCTTCGGACATATCGCATCTTGCAAGGTCGTGTACGATAACCTTCGGGCAGCCGTTAGCAGTCAGCTTTTCGGCGAGCTGTGTCACTGCCTTTTTGGTGTTGCCGTAAACCGAGGTATAAGCGATGACGATGCCGTCCTCCTCGGGCTGATAGCTTGACCAAGTGTTATAGAGGTCGAGATGGTATCCGAGGTTTTCCCCAAGCACCGGGCCGTGAAGCGGACAGATCATGGCGATGTCAAGGCCTGCTGCCTTTTTGAGAAGTGCCTGAACCTGCGCGCCGTACTTGCCGACGATTCCGATAAAATAGCGTCTTGCTTCATCTGCCCACGGCTCGGTCACATCAAGTGCACCGAATTTGCCAAATCCGTCAGCCGAGAAGAGTACCTTATCTGCGCTGTCGTATGTTACGATGACCTCGGGCCAGTGTACCATAGGCGCAGTTACAAATGTCAGAGTGTGCGTTCCGAGTGTGAGTGTGTCACCCTCACCGACGACTATTCGCTTTTCGGCAAAGTCTGTACCGAAGAAGTTTTTCATCATCGCAAATGCCTTTTCGGACGAAACGATTTTTGCATCCGGATAAGCCTTCAAAAAATTCATAATGTTAGCCGAGTGATCGGGCTCCATATGCTGAACTATGAGATAGTCGGGGAGTCGCGCACCGAGAGTGTCGCTTATATTATCGAGCCACTCATGCGTGAAGCTTGCGTCAACGGTGTCCATAATGGCGATCTTTTCGTCGATGATCGCATAAGAATTATAGGAGATACCGTTCGGAACGCGGTACTGTCCCTCAAAGAGATCGACCTTATGATCGTTGACTCCTATATATTTGATATCGTTTGTGATGTACATATGAATTCCTCCAAAAAAACTTACAAGAATATTTTACCACAACATTATGAATTATTCAACACAAAATTTATATTTAATCAAGAATTTTTCCGTCTGTCGAGATCGTTACAACCTGCCACGGTATAAATTTGCCACTTGCCTGAAGTGCTCGCTTAACCGCATTCTCGATACCGCCGCAGCATGGAACCTCCATGCGAACGACCTTGACGCTCTTTATGTTGTTGTTTTTGATTATCGCGGTCAGCTTTTCGGCGTAATCGCCCTCGTCGAGCTTGGGACAGCCGATGAGCGTTATGTGGTTTCGGATAAACTCGTTGTGGAAGTTACCGTAAGCGTATGCCGTGCAGTCAGCAGCGATCAGGAGATTTGCACCGTCGAAATAGGGAGCGTTTACGGGTACAAGCTTGATCTGACACGGCCACTGCATGAGCTGACTTGTTACGCTTGTGTGAGTGGGACACTCCGCCGATGCTTCACGCTTCAGTGCCTTCGACTGTGTGCCGGGGCATCCGCAGGGGAGCTTAACACCATGCTTTGCCATCTTCGCTGCACGGACTGCTTCCTCGTTATATTCGGGAGCTTCACGTTCTTCAAATGTTATCGCACCGGTCGGACAAGCAGGCAGACAGTCGCCAAGACCGTCGCAGTAATCCTCGCGTGTGAGCTTTGCTTTACCGTTTATCATTTCAATTGCACCTTCGTGACAAGCCGCTGCACAAGCACCGCAGCCGTTACATTTTTCTTCATCTATTTTTATGATTTTTCTCAGCATAGTTGCCTCCGTTTGGTTTTATTTTACGAGTATATTATACCATTTTGGTGATATAAAATCTGTTGAAAATTCAACACAACGAAAAATTTTTATATTTTTTTCAAAAATCGACGGTTTTGCTCATGAAATTTGCGATTGGTATAGACTTTGTTTCGGTTTTGTGGTAAAATATTTCTGAGGTGATACATTTGAAAAGAAAAAAGCTTGCCGTTTTTTCGGTGATATTAATTATAATTATAGCGGTTGTTGCAGTGAGGTTCTTTGTGGAGAAGAATGTTGACGTGCTTGAATCCGCAACCCAATATATCAAAGATAATGCCACTTCACTTGTCCCGGGAAATACTTCCGACGACTGGGCGGCTATGGTACTTGCGCGTACAGGCGCGGATGAACAAGTGCTTGAATCGTACACGCAGGCTTTGCACAAGTATATTGCTGACAAAGAGGGCGTGCTGCATAACAGACGTTACACAGAATACAGCCGTATGGTGAGCGTTATTTATTATCTTGGTGAGAATCCTTTAGATATCGGCGGATATGATGTTTTTTCTCCGCTGCTTAATTATGAAATTGTCACAAAACAGGGCGTTAACGGCGCGGCATGGGCATTGATGGCGCTTGATCTTTATAATAATACTGACGACGAAGCGCGTGAATATTATATTTCAAGTATGCTCGATGCGCAAAATGAGGATGGCAGTATAGGCGCACTTGTTGGCAGTGAGGTTGATATGACCGCGATGTGTCTGCGCGCGCTTGCGCCATACTGTGACAGAAGCGAGGTTGCGAAGGCGTGCGAGCGCGGCGTTACATTTCTTGCGTCACGTCAGAGCGAATCGGGCGGCTTTAACACTGCTTACGGAGAATCATCTGAATCGATAGCGCAGGTTATTCTCGCGCTTGATGCACTCGGACTTGATATAAACGACGAGCGCTTTGATGCCGAGAAATCGCTATATGATGCACTTCTTTCATACAGAAACCGTGACGGTGGTTTTTCGCATATAAAAGGCGATAAATCCGATCTTATGGCAACCGTCCAAGCGGTGCTTGCGCTTTTTGAAATTGATACCGAAGCGGAGGTGACAGAGTGAAGCGCTTAATTTGCCTTTTAGCGGTTGTTTCAATGATGTTTATCTCATGCGGCAATGATGAGCGGACGAACACCTGCACGTTTTCAATTGTCTGTGATGAGCTGCTTGGCTCGTCTGAGCTTGATGAAAACAAACGTGAGCTTGTTCCCTCGAACGGATACATTTTCGCTCCGAGTGAAGTATCGTTCAGTGAGAATGAAAGCGTTTTTGACGTATTGAAGCGCGTCTGTCTGGAAAACAAGATACATCTTGAATATTCCGAAATGCCGCTTTACGGTACGGCATATATCGAGGGGATCGCCAATCTCTATGAATTTGACGCAGGTGCTCTGTCGGGATGGGTTTACACGGTGAACGGTGAATCGGTCAATTACGGCTCATCCGGATATAAGCTCTCCGAGGGCGATACAGTCGTATGGAGTTATACAATTGACGGTCGGGAATAATTTATATAAAAACAAACAAGCTGTCTGCGAGCCTAAACAGACAGCCTTTTTGTATGGTTAATTCATTTTAGCCTCTTAACGAAATCGGGCATCATTTCGCTTATCTTGATTCCCTGCGGACACATCGCTTCACATTCACGACAGCCAAGACACGCAGACGGCTTCTTATCTTCATCCCAACCGTTAAGTGCCATCGGTGCGATAAATCCTCCGCCGGTGTATACGTGCTCATTATAAAGCTCAATTATAGCAGGTATGTCGAGTGACATCGGACAGTGCGGCATACAATATTGGCATTTGGTGCAGGGAAGCGTCGTTTTGGCGGTCATCTCGGCGGCAATTGAAAGGAGCGTGTCCTTTTCTGTGTCAGTGAGTGGCTTTGCAGACTCATATGTTGCGAGATTGTCCTTGAGCTGCTCGAGATTTGACATTCCCGAGAGCGTTACAAAGATTCCGTCGAGACTCTGCAGAAAACGGAATGCCCACGCAGGTATACTTTCGTCAGGGCGGAGTGCTTTCAGCTTGGATTCGTATTCTTTCTCGAGCTTTGCGAGCTTACCGCCGCGTACAGGCTCCATTATAATGACGGGAATGTTACGTTCACGCAGAAGTGCTAATTTTGCTTTTGCGTTCTGGAAATTCCAGTCGAGCCAGTTGAGCTGTATCTGGGCGAACTCCATATGCTCGCCGTAAGCGTTTAAGAATCTTTCTATGGTTGCGAGCGAGCCGTGAGTTGAAAAGCCGAGATGACGGATTCTGCCGTTCTGCTTTTGCTTCATCAGATAGTCGAATATGCCGTATTTGGGATCGAGATATGCGTCTGCGTTCGATTCACAGAGGTTATGAAATAGATAAAAATCGAAGTAATCGACCTGACATTTCTTGATCTGATCCTCAAATATTTCCTCAACCTTGCCCATATAATCAAGGTTAAAGCCCGGGAATTTGGTTGCAAGATAGAAGCTGTCGCGCGGGTAGTCTTTCAGTATCTCGCCTATGACACGCTCTGAACTTTTGCCGTGATATACCCATGCGGTGTCATAGTAATTTATTCCGTGCGCCATTGCATATGCGATGAGCTCCTTTGCCGCTTCGGTGTCGATTTGATTGTTGTCTGCGTTTATTACAGGCAGGCGCATTGTACCCATGCCGAGCGCGGATATTTTGAGGTCTTTGAATGTATTATATATCATGATGCTCCTCCGATTTGTGTTTATATATTTATAATATCATATAATCAACGATTTGTCACCTGTTTGCTGCGATAATTCAAAAAAACGTTATATTTTTTATAAAACGAAAATTCTTGATGCTATTTTGATTAGTAAAATTGTGTTTGCTGTTCGCTTTACCACCGAACAAGCAATGAAGCCACTAAGCCGCCGACGTAGCTGGCGGCGGACGAGCGGTTACAGGAGAGCAAGCGAACCCGGAGCCGTCAGGCGGAGTTTGCTCTCATCCGCAAAGCTGCGAAGCAATCTTTTACACCTCTCCCCCAAGGGAAGGCTTTTGGCAACTTAGAGCTAATAAAGAAGCAATGAAGCCACGGATGCCGGCGAAGCTGGCAGGACGAACGGTCACAGGTGACAAAGCGAACCCGGAGCCGCAGGCGGAGTTGAGCGCAAATCGAGCGTAGGCAAAGGAAAGGGGGAGAGCTCGAGAGGGGCGAAAACCTTCGCGCCAGCGTTGGTGTTCGTCCTTCTCGAATGATACGATGTTCGAAGCAGCGCACTTCGGGAAAATGCTTTCTTTCGCCTTTTGGGCGCAAAAGTAACTTTTATCCTCGGAATATAAAGATACATAAAATCTCTTTGTATTGCGCTTCGATTTTCGCGTAAGTTCGAGGGATGGGACACCAGCTGACGCAGTTTTCCCACCCCTCGAGCTCCCCGTCTTCCTTGTCTTGCACTCGACTTGCGCTCAACTACGCCTTGCGGCTCCGGGTTCGCTTGGTCACCTGTGACCGTTTGTCCTGCCAGCTTCGCCGGCATCCGTGGCTTCTTTATTTCTTTGCTGGCTCAAAGTAACCAAAGGCCTTCCCTTGGGTGAGAGGTGTAAAAGATTGCTTCGCAACTTTGCGGATGAGGGCAGCTGCGTCGGCGGCTCAATGGCTTCATTGCTCGTTTAGCAAATAAACGCCGCTTTGCGGCTGAAGTTAGTTTGGAGACAATAGAAAAGGACTGCCATTTAAAGACAGTCCATAAATATGATGCTTAAAAATTATTCAGCAACGGTGATAGCAACAACGTGGGGGTTCGGACCCTGATACCAGTATACGAACGCTTCAACGTCAACAACGTCGCCAGCCTCGAGAGTTCCGGCAGTCTGGTAAACCTCGGTGTCTGCACCGGTGAGGTAGATCTCAAGGCAGAAGGAATAATCTGCGTCGTCCTTGCTGAGAGTGAGATATACGTCATCGCCGGGCTCGCCGTTCTTGTATTCAACTGCTTTAACAGTCATGCCCTTGAAAGCTGCGAGCTGGTTCTGATAGTCGATGAGCTCATCAGTGCCGAGCTTGTCGGTGAGGTCAATAGCCTCTGCAACGTATGTGTCGTCTTCGATGATTTCGAATGTAGCGCCGGAAGCGATTTCAACTTCGCCCTCCCAAGCGGTCTTGTAACCGGTAACTCTGATCTTGGTTCCGGGAACGAGCTTTGCATAGTCCTCTTCGGAGCAAGCCATCTCGTATATGAAGTATGCGCCGTCAGCATCCTGAGTGTAGATGGTAGCCTTGTTGTCCCACCATGACTGCTTTGCCTGAACGTAAGCTTCGATAACAACCTCGCTCTCAAGCTCAGCTGCAACATAGTCAGCATAAGACATTACAGCAGCGCCGGCTTCATCCTCAGCAACAGTGGTGTCTTCTGCGACAGTTGTGTCTTCAGCGGTGGTGTCTTCAACAGTGGCATCAGCAGAGGTGTCCTCGCCGTCATCAGTGTTGTTAGCGCAAGCTGCAAAGGTCGATGCCATTGCAAGCGCCAAAAGCATAGCTAAAATCTTTTTCATTTTTTGTTCTCCTTTGTAAATGTGAAAAATAAAATAATTTAACTATATAATTTACTAAATTATATAATAATATATATTATACACGAAATTTTGAAAAAGTCAAGTACTATTTAAGATTTTTTTCGTTTTTTGATAAGTTCTTTGCAAGCGTAAAGGATTATTAGCACCCATGCGCAGCCGAGTGTTGCGAGAAGAATGACCGATTCAACAGGAAGCGATTCGCTTATCCTCGTTTGCTCAAGGTGATAAAGCGACATCATTTCTCCGTACAGCTCCTCGATATAAGCATCGTCCACTGTTTTCTTACGCTTGACGGACTTGGTTACCTCCTCAATAAGCTGACCTGCTGCGGAACGGAGATTGGTTGAACCGTTGAAAACGGGAGTTGTAAAGGTTTTGTCGGTGTTGTCAATAAGGAGCTTTGCCGCGTCGATTTTGATATCGTAATAGAAATCGTTATCCTCGCCGGCTCTTGAAAGGTAATCGGTATATTCCTCCGATTCCTGCGCCTTTGACGTTACGGGGACGTAGCCCTCTGTTTGCGAATACGCAATCTGAACATCGTTTGTCAGCATAAACTGCATGAACAGCCACGATGCAAGAACCTCCTGCTTATCTTCCTTATTGAATATACACATTGACGGACCCTGCGATATCATCTGCGGGTTTTCCGTGTCAAACTGCGGAATGGGCATGACGACCGTTTCAAAGTTGACGAGGGAATCCTCGCTGATGTCGATAAGCGGTGCGTCCGAGCCCATCCAGGTTGCGCCTGCGGTGGAGTCGATCGCGAAGATACATTCGCCTGCGTTAAGATAGTTTGCCGGATAACCGGATATCTTAAAGGTTGAAAAAGCTCCGCTTTCTGTGTGCTCTTTAACTGTATAAAGCAGCTTCTTTGTTGTGTCACTGAAAAGATATATGTCGCCGTTTGAATTGGAATAGCCTTTGTCAAGCTGCTTTAACATTGAAATCATCATGTTGTCGGTGGATTTATAAATGAACGGAAGCAGTGTTTTTTTGCCGTTGACGAGGTAATTGCCGTCGGCATCCTTTTTTGTTGCTGCGTCACTTACCTCCCAGATGAAGTCCCACGTGAGAGTTTCGGGCAGGGTATAGCCGAGTGCCTCAACGTATGTCTTGTTTACATAGCAGGCTTCGGTGGAGCGCATATACGGAACTGCATAGTAATTTCCGCCGATTTTACATTCCTCGAGAAACTTCGGCACTATCTCATCGACAGTCGGTGAATCAAAGAGCACCTCACTGCCGCCGAGTCCGTATTTTTTATTCTTGAAAAGCTCATCAAGCATAACAACGGTGTTTTCGCCCGTCATATACGTTGCAATGTGGTCGGGATAGGTTATACAGACGTTGGGCGTCGTTTCGGTTGGAATATTTGTCAGCACGTCCTGATATATTTTTCCGTAGTCTGTGTAAAGACGCAAATTTACAGTGATGTTCGGATATAGTTCTTCGAAGTCTGCAATGGCATCGTGATATATCTCAACCTGCGTCATGTTTGTGTCGTTTTTTGCCCAAAAGGTTATTTCATATTCGCGTGAAGTGTCAAATTCCTCGGGAATTTCAAAGGCGGATATCTTTTTCGCTCCGTGGCAGGATGTGAAAATCGGAAGTGCTGTGATAATTGCAAGAAGCAATGCAAGTTTTTTCTTCATCCCTTTGTACCTCCTCTTGCAACGCCCTCCATGATCTTCTTTCTGAAAATGATGAAAAGCACTATAAGCGGCACCGAAATAACGACGACCGCCGCCATCATGGCAGGGATGTTTTCACGACCGAAGCCGTTTTCGCGTATCTCCTGTATACCGTTTGAAACGAGGAAATATGCAGGATTGTCGGTTATCAGACGCGGCCAGATATAAGAGTTCCAGCACTCTATAACCTTTAGGATCGTTACCGTCACAACAGTCGGACGGCAGATCGGAAGCATCACGCGAAAGAGATACTTGAAGTCAGACGTTCCGTCAACCTTTGCGGCGAGATAAAGCTCATTCGGTATCTGCGAGAAGTTTTCCTTTAATAAATATATATAGAAAACCGATGTCACCGAGGGAAGAATGAGTCCCGTAAAGGTATTTCGCAGACCGAGGTTTGTTATCGTCATGAAGTTTGTTATAACAACAAGCTCGTTCGGAATCATCATAAGCGAGAGAAACAGAGTGAAAACAAGATTCTTCCCCTTGAATTCGAGTCTCGAAAAGGCAAATGCCGCAGGGATTATCACAACGAGCATTACCGCCGTTGTCACAACCGTGAAGATCA
This sequence comes from uncultured Lachnospiraceae bacterium, assembly GCA_964430755.1. Taxonomy (GTDB): domain Bacteria; phylum Bacillota; class Clostridia; order Oscillospirales; family CAG-272; genus Flemingiibacterium. The sequence continues at coordinate 9,902 of CAYSFT010000021.1, forward strand.
CCGTGTTGAGAAAATACTGTCCAAGCGGTACACTTGTGAATGCCGTGAAGTAATTTTCAAGCGTTGGCGAGAGGGTTATGAACTTCGGAACATATTCACTGCTGTAAGCACCGTAGCTCTTGATGCTCGTTAATATCATCCAGTAAAACGGAAAGAGCACCGCGAGCGCCCAGATGCCGAGCAGTATATAGATAATGACCTTTCCGATGCTTATGCGGTCGGTCTTTTTGTTTTTAGAAGTCATAGTGCACCTCTCAATTATAATGAACGTGCTTTTTGCTGACGAGCAGGTTTATGCACGTTATTGTGAGCACGATAACGAAAAGAATGATAGCCGCCGCCGAAGCGTATGACGGGAATCCACCGCCCTCACCGTAAAGCATATCGTAAACATAACCGACGATGGTGTTCATCTCGGCGACGTTAAGCTCGGTTCCAAACAGCGCAACAGCGTCACTGTATGCCTTGAATGCACCGATGAAGCCGGTTATTACAAGATAGAACAGCATCGGGGATATCATCGGGAGAGTTATCTTTCTGAATATTCTCGCGCGGGAAGTTCCGTCAACTCTTGCGGCATCGTAATAGGTCTTGTTGACCGAGGCAAGTGCACTTGTTAAGATAAGTATCTTGAACGGCATTACAACCCAAATGGTGTAAAGGCAGAGGACGAACATTTTTGCCCAGTATGGGCCGCCGATGAAGTCTATGGGATTTATGCCGAACAGGTTTAAAAAGAGATTGACAAGTCCTGCCGAATGTTCTGTCGGACGGAAAAGTATCATGAACACAAGTCCCACGGCGAGTGTATTTGTGACGTACGGCAGGAAGTAAACGGTCTGGAAAAGATGACGCACGCGCTTGATAGACGCAAGTCCGACGGATATCAGCAGTGAAAGTCCCGTTGAGAGCGGAACTGTGATAGCAACGAGAATGACGGTGTTTTTGAGAGCCTGCAGAAAATAGGGGTCGCGCAGGATATACGAATAGTTTTCAAATCCGATTCCCGTATAAGTCTGCGAGGACGAGGTGAAATTTTCTTCAAAGGAATAAATGAAAACGTCGATAAGCGGATAGACCATAAAAACGCCGAGAAAGATTATCGCAGGCAGAAGATACAGCCAGGCTTTAAAGCTTTTATTTTCCATGATTTCTTCCTCTTATATATCAATACGTGCTTCGGTAACCTTGTCGAAAACGAACACCTTGTTTTGCTTCAGCGTAAATCTGACGGTGTCCGTTCCGAGCTTTGGCGTGTTTTCCGAGCTGATTATTGAGCGGATGGTGTCAGTATGGCAATTGGTGTTTGACGAAACGATACTGATGTCGCGTCCCATAACCTCAACTGCCTTGAGTTTACACGTGAGTGAGCCGTTATCGTTAAGAACAAAGCCCTCGGGACGTACAGCGGCGTAAACCTCGCCATCCTTTGCATTCGGTGTATCGAGCACGCAGTCATCGCCGATATAGAGCTTGCCGTCCTTTATCTTGGCATTGAACACGTTGATTGGCGGTGTTCCGAGGAACTTTGCGACGAAAAGGTTGATCGGCTCATCGTAAACCTCCTGCGGCTTGCCAATCTGCTGAACGATACCGTCCTTCATAACGACGATGAGGTCGGAGATGCTCATGGCTTCCTCCTGGTCGTGGGTTACGAAAACGGTGGTTATGCCGGTTTCACGCTGTATACGCTTGATCTCCTCACGAGTCTGTAAGCGCAGACGTGCATCGAGGTTTGAAAGCGGCTCGTCGAGCAGGAGCACACGCGGCATTTTAACGAGCGCACGTGCAATTGCGACACGCTGCTGCTGACCGCCGGAGAGCTCGCTTGGTTTACGGTCCATGAGTGTGTCTATCTGAACGAGCTTTGCGATGTCGAGTGCTTTTTCGCGCATTTCGTCCTTGGTGAGTTTATCCTTGCCCTTCAAATTTTCAAGAGGGAAGAGGATGTTTTTCATAACCGTCAGATGCGGATAGAGAGCGTAATTCTGGAAAACAAGTCCGACTCCGCGTTTTTCGGGCGGCAGATCGGTGACGTCCTCCTCACCGAAGAAAATCTTGCCCTCTGTCGGTGTAAGGAGTCCGCTTATCAAATTAAGAGTGGTACTTTTTCCGCAGCCGGACGGACCGAGCAGACCGACAAGCGAACCGTCGGGGATTTCAAATGTAAAATTATTAACCGCGATAACGTCGGCTGGATTTTTCTTGTTTCGCGAGGGAAATTTTTTTGTAAGGCTTTCAAGTACGACCTTCAAATTATCACATCCTTAATAAAACTGCCGTGATCACACGTGCATTATATAACAATTATATCACACCTGCAGCGATTTAGCAAGAGAAAGCGGAAATATTTTGCATCTTCTCGGCTGTATACTTTTTACCGGAATATACTGTGCGTTTGTGTATTATATATTTAATACAATTAGTTTTGTTTGATGAATAAAAAATTATTAAATTGACCGATTGTAGGATTTTGAGAAAAAAATTTGAAAAAAGTGTTGACAAAACAGTAATAGGATGATATAATAAATTAGGTTAGTCGAGGCTAACCGGCTTTTCAGAGCATTGGTTAGCTTCTGCTAATTGCAGCATGAAATATGATTTTTTTTGTAGAATGAACGGTGATGGCATGAAATTAACAGACGCGATTGAGGGCAAGGAATATATCATCAAAGAAATAGTAACCGATGATGAAGAAATGGATGCTTTTCTGTTTTCTCTCGGCTGTTACAGCGGCGAAGCGATCACTGTGGTTTCACACCGTAAAGGAACCTGTGTCGTTTCTATAAAGGATGGACGGTACAGTATTGACTATCAGCTTGCCGAGGCAATTGAAATTGATGCATAAATGAGAACAACGGTCTGCGGATCGTTATTTTCAAACCTCTCGGTTAGCAACCGCTAACCAACTTGAAGCTTATTCCGAAAGGATATAGATAAATTTATTTTTGGAGGATACCAATATGAGAATTGCATTGACCGGTAATCCCAATTCCGGTAAAACAACAATGTACAACGCTCTGACCGGACGAAATGAAAAGGTTGGTAACTGGGCGGGTGTTACGGTTGAGAAAAAGGAGCATCCGATAAAAAAATCGTATTATGACGGCAGCGAACAGCTTATCGCGGTTGACCTGCCCGGTGCATATTCGATGTCGCCTTTTACAAGCGAGGAGAGCATCACAAGCTCATACATAAAAAATGAAAACCCCGATGCTATAATCAATATCGTGGATGCGACAAATCTCAGTCGAAGCCTCTTTTTCACAACGCAGATCCTTGAGCTTGGCGTTCCCGTTGTAATCGCGCTCAATAAGAGTGATATCAACGCGAAGAAGGATAACAAAATTGACGTTGACGCACTCAGCGCAAAGCTCGGCTGTCCCGTTATAAACACGGTTTCCACATCTGCAGACGGACTTAAGGCGGTCGTTGAGGCAGCTGTTGCCCATTCAAAGACTACCCAGAAGGCTCCGTATATGCAGCAGGGCGTTGACCTCACCGATAAAAAGGCGGTTGAGGCGGCAGACCGTAAGCGTTTTGAGTTTGTAAACAAGATCGTTAAGGATGTTGAAACCCGTAAGGTTCTTACAAAGGACAAGAACATCGGAGACAAGATAGACGCTGTACTCACAAATAAGTGGCTCGGTATTCCGATTTTCGCAGTTGTAATGTTCCTTGTGTTCCAGATTTCGCAGGCTTGGCTCGGTCCGTGGATCGCAGAGGGTTATGTTTTCAATGAAGGTGCAGAGAATGAGTTTGCGATTCCCGGCCTTGTAACGCTTATTGATATGTTCAAGGAATGGGTTGCAGGTGCGCTTGAGGGCGGAAATGAGTTCCTTGTTGCGCTTCTCACAGAGGGTATCATCGGCGGTGTAAGCGCAGTTGTTGGCTTCCTGCCTCTCGTTATGGTCATGTACTTCCTCATCGCGCTTCTTGAGGATTGCGGCTATATGGCACGTGTTTCTGTTGTGCTTGATCCCATTTTCAAGAAGGTCGGTCTTTCCGGTAAATCGGTTATTCCGTTTGTTATCGGTACAGGTTGTGCGATCCCCGCCGTTATGGCTTGCCGTACCATTCGTAATGAACGTGAACGCAGAGCGACTGCAATGCTCACTCCGTTCATGCCCTGCGGCGCAAAGTTACCCGTTATCGGCTTGTTTGCAGGTGCGTTCTTCCCGGATGCAACATGGGTTGGTACGCTGATGTATTTTGCAGGTATCATACTCATTCTCGTCGGCGCGCTTCTTATTAACAAGATCACAGGTTATAAGAGCAGAAAATCCTTCTTCATCATGGAGCTTCCCGAATATAAAGCTCCGAGCATCTGGAGAGCGTTCAAATCTATGTGCGGACGCGGTTGGGCTTACATAGTTAAAGCAGGTACGATCATTCTTCTCTGTAATGCAGTTGTTTATATCATGCAGTCCTTTAACTGGAATTTCGCACTCGTTGAGGAAGGTGCGGAAAACAGCTCTATCCTTGCAAGCATAGCAGGACCTATTGCATATCTGCTTATCCCGATCATCGGAATCAAGGCATGGCAGATGGCGGCTGCGGCGGTTACAGGATTTATTGCCAAAGAAAACGTTGTTGGTACACTTGCTGTTTGCTACGGTATCTCCAATCTTATTGATACAGATGCGCTTGAAATGATTGAGGGACAGGGAAGTGCTGTCGCAGAAACATTCGGTATCACCGCCGTTGCGGCACTTGCTTACCTGATGTTCAATCTCTTCACTCCACCTTGCTTTGCGGCAATCGGTGCTATGAATTCCGAAATGAAGAGCGCGAAGTGGCTCTGGGCAGGTATCGGTCTCCAGGTTGGTATGGGTTACACTGTCGGTTACCTCGTTTATACGATCGGCACGCTTATCACAGCTCCGGAGGCTTTGAGCGTATCGGCTGCTATCGGCGGCGGTGTGGCGGTTGCGGTGTTTATCGCGATTCTCGCATATCTGTGTGCAAAATCAGACAGGAAGATCGCTAAGGATTATGCACTTGGTAAGGCATAAAAACATATGATAAACTACTTAATTATAGCAATTATTTTATGTATCATCGGCGGCGCGGCTTATCATCTTTACAGGGCAAAAAAACGCGGTGTGACCTGCGTAGGATGTCCTCACGCCAAGCAGTGCGGCGGAAAATGCGGCGGCGGATGCGGTGGTACTGATAAAAATAATTAAATACCTCGGTGGGGTGCATCAATAGTCCGGTGCATCCCATTACTAAAATGGGAGATCTATATGACTGATTTTATTATTATCGTTATTATTGCAATAATTTTAGTTGTTGCGGCTTGCTCTGCATTTAAACATTTGAAGGGTAAACGCGGATGCTGCGGCAGCGGTGGTTACAAGCCTAAACGCAAAAAGCTATCGGGCGTTCTCTATAAAAAGACATTTAAGATAGACGGTATGCACTGCGATCATTGCAAGGCAAGGGTTGAGGAAATAATTAACGATATGAGTGGACTTGCCGGCGAGGTTAACCTCAAAAGGGGCGAGCTTACCGTTTCATATGCCGAAGCTGCAGATGATGAGCTCATAAAAGCACGTATAGAAAAAAGCGGTTATACTGTAACAGCTGTAATCGAATAAAATAACAGGATACCTTGGATTTTTTTGGGTATCCTGTTGATTTTTTATTTCATTTTAACGCTGAATTTAAGATGCGACTTATATTCCTCAAACGGTTTCAGCACGGTGAATGCGTTATTCTCTGCGATGCTGTCTCCGCCGAGGTTGGTGGTACGAGGCTCAAGACCGACTGTGTACTCGCTCTCACCGAGCATCTTCCAAACGAGAAATTCCGGCATGGTGTCACGCTTATATGTGATGTAAACGCCCATCTCATCGTTTTCGATGCCTGCGGTTGCAACGTCACCGGTGTGTGTGACGCCGATACATTCTTCTTCCTTACCGTGTATAGGAGCGGTGATCTCTGCGATCTCATCGGGGACGCCGACGATCTTTGCACCTTCACATACAAGCGGATAACCGAAGTTGCAGTGATAGCAGAGAACGAAGTTTTCATCTGCGAAGCCCTCGTTGACGACGGTATCCTCGAGTGTGAACTCATCGGAGAAGAGCTTTGTTGTGATGGTGCGCTTCAGGACGAGATTTTCGCCGAATACTGCCGATTCACGCATTTCGCCTGTAACCTTGATGACATAATCGTCACCAACCCAGTCCTGGAAGATGCTGACGTTTGAAGCAGGTGTGTTTGCGATGCGTCCGTGCAGTCCCTGTGTTTCGGTCGGGCCGCCGATGTTTTTGAGTCCGCAGGTGGTAACGAGACCGCCGTAAAAGCCGCGGAGCCATTCAAGACCGTTTTTGTTGTAATACTGCGGTGCTGTGATATCTGTCTTGGAGATCCAGCTGAATGAGCGTCCGCAGTAATCTGCCTGCGCGATGTCCATGCATCTGTCGGGGAGAACGGTCAGACGGAGCTTGCCCGTGTTGATTTCGAGTGCGCGAACGCCCTTTGCCTTGCCGTCATTGAGAATAACGTCTCTGACGCCGCCAATCTGGCTTACCGAGCCGATATGCTTTAATAATTCTTGCTTTTTCATTATATTTACCTCCAATTAGAATGGGAACAGCTGCGCCTTAAGCTCGTCTGTCAGGGGTGAGCCGTATTCGCATACCTCAAATGCCTCTGCATAACGAACCTTGCTTCCGCGCTCCTCGCCGTATTTTTCAATAAGCTCTTTTCTGAAGCGTGCGGCTGTCTTTGCGAAACGTACAGCGTAACCGCGAGGTAATGCATTAACCTCCTCGTCGCTGTACCATTTTGTTGTGTCCATACCCTTGAGCCACTCGAAACGTTCTTCCTTGGTGCCCTCGGGAACGGTTTCGCAATCACTGTAAGGAAGCCACTCGTAAACCTGCGATACATTGAGGTCTGCGATCTTCATCTTTATGTCGATCTCGGCATCTGTGTCGATTACAACATCACAGCGGAATTCGGGATTGCTGAATTTGTCCTCGTTATACATGATTACAGGCATCTTACGCATTGCGGGAACGTCGGGACACTCATGCGGTACGAGAAGCAGATATGCTGCATCCTGAACGAGCTGTCCGGAATTGCGGTGGTCGGGCATATAGTCGTTGGGACGGTGTGCAATAACGAGATCGGGAGAGATGCGTCTTATGTAGCGGATGAGACGTCTGCGAGTTTCAAGGTCGGCAACGAGCGAGCAGTCGTTTATGTCAGACCAGACATCGTATGTGATTCCGAGCAGCTTTGCAACTGCCGCAGATTCCTTTGCGCGTGTTGCGGTTGTTTCTGCAGGGGTTAAAATGTGATGTCCTCCGCAGCCGTTACACATACTGAGGAAATATACCTCGTGTCCGAGCTGTACATACTTGTGTGCGAGTCCGCCGCAACGGAACTCGTTGTCATCCTGGTGTGCGCCGATCATTAAAATTTTCATGGTTTTATATCCTTTCAATAAATTATTTGTTTGATTCATCCTCTTCCTTTTTTAATTGGGTGAGAAGATTGTTTTGGCATCTGTCAAGGAATTTTCCCCATTCATCGGGATCAATAAAGGGATTCTTTTCGCCGGCTCTCATACGTTCAGCCCTGCCGATCGTGTCGTTGTTCCAAACGTGATTTCCGATGAATATGTCAACCTTTTGTTCTTTCATTCGTTCAAGTCCCGCAAGGAATTTTTCGCGGCAGTCAAACGAAAGACCGTAAGCTTCAAGGAACCATGTCATCATCGAGTTCGGGCCAACACCGCCATGAGTTCCGACGCGGTAAGTCTTGCCCTCGAAGGTTGTGTCGAAGAAGAACGACATTGTTCCCGGAGTGTGACCGGGAGTGGAGTATGCGGTTATTTCAACCTCGCCGAGGCGGATAACGTCACCGTCATGCAGAAGCACATCCGGTTCAAATGCTTCGTGGTATTCGTAACCGATTTCCTTTGCCCAGGTGAGAGGAAGTGTACCGTTCGCATATTCACGGTCGTCTGCACCGATGAAGGTTTTCGCTCCGGTCAACTCAACAAGTGCCTTTGTTCCGCCGAGGTGGTCGTAATGACCGTGTGAATGGACGATATACTTGATATCATGTGGATTGAAGCCAAGCTTATATATGTTGTCGATAACCTGATAGAGATTCTGCGGATACCCTGTGTCGATAAGGATATGTCCCTCGCTTGTTGTTATAAGATGCGAGGATGCGGCATAACAGCCGACAAAATAAAGATTGTCTGAAATTTTAAAGGGCTCGGTATATGAAGTCCAAGGTGTATCCATGTTTGGCATAGTGTTTCTCCTTACCACAATAATATTACTAATAATATTACTCTAAGAAAATTATATAATGAACAGCAAAAAAAATCCATGACAAATTTAACTTATATTAGCACGATTTTAACTTAAACTATCCGCAAATAAATATTCACCGATAAGCCGTAAAACTTACCGGTGAATTTAAGAAGAAGAGATAGGGTTATGCAGTTTTATTCTTCGTCGGCGATTGACGCAACATCCTCGTTGAATTGCTCGATAACCGCTTCAACGCTTGTCTTGTAACTTGCGATATGTGAAGCGAGTCCGGCACTTCCATGTCCGTCAAGGATGAGCTTGCCGGGAATATAGAAGAACTGCTTCATGCCGCTGTCAAAGCCAAAGTATGTAACGCCCGGATCAAACATGATACCGTCGAAAATGATATCAAGCATTTCCTTGGATTCGGGATCACGTGAGAGCTTTTCGCCGAGCATGATCTCATAGTAAGCATACTTGGTATCCTCACTGAAATATGCAAGGAGCTCGATCACTTTACCAACCATTTCGGGATCGCCGACTGTTTTCGGCACACACATGAGTCCCGACCAGTCGTTTGTAACATAGCCAGCCTGTGACGCTTCAAGCTTGGGATAGGGAAGAATACCGAAGTCAACATCGGCATCGCGGTAAAGGTAAAGGTTACGGATCGTATTGATGTTAAAGAGGGAACGCTCTTTGGAGATGTCAACATATGTGTCCTCGGCAAAGCATTCCTCACCCGAGAGGTGACCCATGTCATCGTACACGTATGTATCAGAGCCGGTGAGAAGCTGATCGAGCTTTTCGATCATGGTGTATGTACGTTCATTATCAAAGGCGAATATGAACTGATCGTCTGAATCTCTTGATACAAAGTCAACCTCGCTCGAGAAAATAAAGCTGTTGAGGAACCAGTCATTCGGAGTTGCAAGTCCCCATGTGTCGGAATAATCCCATTTACCGTCGCCGTTGTCGGTTGTGATAGAGCTCATCATTTCCATCATTTTGTCGATAGTCCATTCACCGTCACGAACGAGCTGATAAGGATCTTCAAGATTGTGTGCATTTAATATTTCCTTGTTGAAAAGAATACAGTTCGGATCGGCGAGCATATAGTCGGATACTGTATAATAACAGTGACCGTTAACATTGAGTGCTTCGTTTGCCGCTTGGTTCCACCAGTCTGCGCTCATATCGACATATTCGAAATTATTGAAGTCATAAAGCAGGTTTTCGGTAACCATTGCGGAAAGTCCGGCGATACAGTGTGTCAGCATGAGCTGATATGTGTCGTCACCGGTCATAACCATTTCCTGAACCTCGGTTCTGACGTTGAAAATATCACCTTCCAAAGTGTATTTGATGTCAACGCCGAGATGCTCTTCAACCTTAACCTCACGCTCGTATAATGCTTTTGTCATGGAATCGGTTCCCGGGTCATCGGCAAAAAAGTATCTCTGATACATACCGAAATCGGGCGCGTAGATGGTGAACGTTTTTCCGTAATCTGCTGCTTCAATTCCGGCGGGAGTTTCTTCACCGACAGTTTTGTCTCCATTGTCCTTGTCTGTGTCATCACCGCCGCAGGCAGCAAGCGAAGCGAGCATCGCCGCAAGCAGTAATGACGAGATAATGCGTTTTTTCATGTGTTTGTATCCTTTCGCTCATAAATATAGCTTATTGTAATAATTATAGCATATTTTAAAAGCTTACGTAAGGACACATTGTGCGCTGAGTTACGTTTATTTTTAAGACTTAATGCGAAATTTTAGATTAAACGGTGTTGACTTTACGGCGAGAATAATATATAATTTAATAAAGACCTGTCACGGTAAGGAGGCATTATGAACGACAGCTTAACTTTATACGAAAGCATAGCACCGCTTGAGAGGGATTTTCAGGTCAAGCTGAAGCAAAACCGCCTCTCGGGAAAATACCGTGCGCATTGGCATGAGCATATTGAGCTATTGTATTTTCTATCGGGTGAATTTGAGATCGTCTGCGGCGAAGCGGAGTATACGGCACTCGAGGGTGATCTCATATTTATAAACAGCAAGGAGCGTCACTCAACAAGCTGTAATTCCGACGGGGAATATATGTGTCTGCATCTGTTGCCGGAGTTTTTTTCGGACGTTGAATTTGATGGCTTTGCGATCGAAACTCATATAATCAGAGATGCTTTTATAAAAGAATACTTTGAAAAAATGTCCGATGAACAGAAAAACAAGAGTGCGGCATATGATCTTCGCTTAAAAAGTCTTGCATATTCGCTTATGGCGTATATTATCAGCAATTACAGACGAGAGTCGGACGGCGATAATACCTCGTCAAGAAGTGCACGTTTTCTCGAAATGCACGACATTTTTGCTTATATTTCAAGGAGCTACACAACATCGCTGACCACCGCCGAGCTTGCACGCCACTTTCACCTTACCGAGCAATATTTCTGCCGTATGTTCAAAAAAGCGACCGGTCAGACTCCGCTCGGTTACATAAACAGATACAGAACCGAAAAAGCCGCAGTGCTTTTAAAAAACACTGACCAAAGCATAACCGATATTGCGCTCTCTGTCGGTTTTGACGATCCCAATTATTTTTCCAGAACCTTTAAAAAATACGTGGGCGAAGCGCCGCGTGAATATCGAAAAAGCATATAAAAAGCGAGTCGAAGAGGTGAAATACAGCTTCGGCTCGTTTGATTTTTAATTGGTACGGTGAGCTTTTCTGTATTCGCTCGGGGTACAGCCCTCGTATTTTACGAAAGCGGACAAAAATCCGCGCGAGGTCGTGTAACCGATCCGCTCGCCTATTTCGCTGACGGAAAGTGTTGTTTCGCGCAGTAATTTCTTTGCATTGCGTATTTTAAGCTCTAATTTCAGCTCATTGAAGCTTTTGCCGTATGCGCTTGAAATTATTCTTGTTATATTCTGTGGCGAAATAAAGAGCTTTTTGCTGAGAAAATCAAGGTTTATATCGTTTATATAGTAAATATCAAGAAGTCGGTCGATTGCGTATTTGTACACCCAATATGTGTTTGGCATATGTTTGTTTCCATTGTGCTCGTCTGACACGGTGTTCAGCTTGTCGTAAAGCGAGAAAATAAGCTCGGTGACATTGGCACGCAGTCGCCAGGGCTTTGCAAATTTTTCGGCGGCGTTGTTTTCAAGAACCGTGTCAAGTAAAAGCGCAAGATATTCGCAGTCCTCGAGAGTGCAGAAGCCGCAGCCGGAAAACGCAGTGTACATTTTATCAAAAAGGCTTTCCTCAGCGCTTGATGACTTTACGCGCTCAAAGGTGAAAAACACGCTCTTTTTTATGGCGTCCTCGGAAAATGTCGTGCTGTGATAGGTGTTCGGAGGGATGATGAGCATCTGATTTTTTTCAAGTGTACAGCCGAACTGTTCATTTGAGAGCGCAAGTGAGCCCTCTTTAAGGTGAAACAGTTCCCAAAAGGAATGCATATGTATATCGCTTCTGGTTGTGTCGGTTGTTTTTTCGTCGGTTATGAAGATGATTTTTAGATCTGAACATACAACCTCGATTGAACTATACGAAAAATCCTGATCCTGCACTTTTGTTTCCTCCTTAATAATATCAAAATGCGCCGGTACATTTTTTCTGCACCGGCACACGTTTTTTACCACGCAGTCCAGCCGCCGTCAACCGTTACATTACTGCCTGTCATGAATGTTGAGGCATCAGATGCCAGAAGTACGATTGCACCGCCCATTTCCTTGCTTGTTCCAACTCTCTTGAGCATGGTCTTGTCAGCAAGCTTTGCCGAAAATTCCTTGTTTGCGAGAGTTCTTTCGTTCGGGAACGGACCGGGGGTTATTGCGTTAACTCTGATGTTATATTTTGCGAGGTGTGCCGCGCCGTAACGTGTCAGCTGGAGTACACCTGCCTTGGATACGCCGTATGTAACAGGGCTGTTGCTGCCGCTGTCGCCGTAGATGCCGGGATCGGGCGAAACCACGCCGTACATAGACGCGATATTAACGATACTGCCGCCCTTTTCCTTCATCAGCGGAATTGCCGCTCTCATGCTGCGGAAGGTAAGTCCGAGGTTACCCTCAACGCCGCCGAGCCAGGATTCGTCATCGAAGTTTTCGATTTCAAGTGCGAGTCCCTTGCCGCCGGAACCTCCGCCGTATGCAGCGTTATTAACGAGCACGTCGATTCTGCCGTATTCCTTCTTGATGCGCTCGAAAACAGCCGCGTGCTCCTCTTTGTTTGAGAAGTCAGCGTCGATGTGGATTACGTTGTCTCTTGTTTCGACGAGACCGTCTTCATGAAGATGAACGCTTAAAACAGTCGCGCCGAATGATGCGAGTGCGTCAACCTCAGCCGTACCGAGGTTACCCGAGCCGCCCATGACGAGAACGATCTTGCCTGTTAAATCAAAAATATTTTCCATAGTGTTCACCGTTATTATTTGAAGTAGTTGATGGTCTTAACGAGTGCTTCTGCCTTAGCCTCTGCAATGTTGAGATCATAGTAGTTAGATTTGAATGCAAGGATCTTCGGCTGGAGTGCTTCTGCAACAGGGCAGATGCCATCCGCATAGCTTACGCTCTTGTTGAGGAATCCCTCACGGCGAAGCATGGACATTTCCTTGAAGAAAGGCTCCTGATATGTAAGCTTCCATGCAGAGTAGATACCGTCGCCGCCGAGCTCGAGATATTTATCTCTGAACTGCTTCCAGGTGATGCTGTCGTCAATGAGCTTTGTTGCGTATGCCCAATATGTGTTAACATAATCTTCGCCTGTCTTCTGCGGAGCGATGATGGTGTTGCCCTTGATTGCATCGTCAAAAATTTTTGCGGACTGCTGACGAATCTCAACAAGCTCCTCAAGACGCTCTGCCTGTGCGAGTGCAACTGCGCTGGCAACCTCGCTGAGACGATAGTTCCAACCGAGTGAAACATGACGGGAGTAATTGGGGTCTTGGATATCGGTTTTTGAGATTTTTCCCTTTTTGGTATCAACACCTGCGTAACCGAGGCAGGAATAGCAGCGGATCTTCTTTGCAAGCTCCTCGTTGTTTGTGATGAGCATACCGCCCTCACTGCTGGTCATGTGCTTAGAAGCCTGGAAGCTGAAGCTTGCGATGTCACCGATTGTACCAACGGTACGGCCCTTGTATTTGCCGAGGAAGCACTGTGCATCGTCTTCGATAACTGCGAGGTTGTGCTTCTTTGCAACAGCCATGATCTTGTCGAAATCGGGAGCAAGACCGTAAAGAGAAACAACGATGATAGCCTTTGTTCTGGGGGTGATGCACTTTTCGATGGCTTCTGCGGTGATCTGGAAGGTGTCGGGATCAACGTCTGCAAATACGGGGGTTGCATTTGCGTGAAGAACGCCGAAGGTTGTTGCCGACATGGTGAGCGGCGGAACGATAACCTCGTCGCCGAGGCCTACGCCGACAGCCTCAAGTGCGATGTGAAGTGTAGCAGTACCGTTACAGAAGGTTACAGCATATTTACTGCCGAACTTCTCGCAGAATGCATCCTCAAGTCTCTTTGTCATTCTGTAGCCTGCGGATGAACGGAAGCCCCAGCTGAGAACTTCTTTAACGTACTCAATCTCTTTTTCTCCAACTCTGTTTATTGCGCGCATTGTATTATCCTCCAAAAAATATAATTTTTAATTTAAAAAATATGTGTTCGACGCAATGCGTCAATAATATTATATCATTATGAGGAGGATCTTTCAAGTACACAAACAAATCAAAAATCACGGAAAAATGAGTGATGAGTTCACATTGAACAATACTTACGGGATAATTATAACATAAAAATTTGGGTGTGTCTATATTTTTTCCAATAGTTTTATTGTTTTTTCTGATTTCAGTTGACAAGTGATGGAAAAAATGATATAATTATAATCGTAACAATATTTTTTGGAGGAGAGAAAACATGAAAAAACGCATTATTTCGTTGTTACTGCTTGCGGCGATGCTCACTTCGCTTGCTGCCTGCGGCGGTGATGACACAGAAAAGGACGATGGAGACAAGACTGTCGGCGAAGAAACTCCCGCCGGAATTGAAGCTGCAGATTACGGTCTGGAGTTTAACATTTATGCACCCGATTTCGGTATGTATCAGAGATACTTCTTTGCAGACGATGCCGGAACCGATGCTATGACAAAGGCTATTTATGAGCGTGAGGTTAAGGTTGAGGATCATCTCGGCGTTGATATCGGTTACACTATCACCGGTACCATCCAGGATGTACGCCCGAAGGTTCAGGAACTCGTTATGACAGGTGACGATACATATCAGCTTTTCTTAACTCACTGTATTGCCGGACTTTCCGCGATGATCACCGAGGATCTGCTTTACGATTTCAAAGATTTTGAATATATCGATCTCGGCGCAGAATGGTGGAATCAACAGGCTCAGGATGCGCTTGAGGTTAACGGACACCTGTTCTACGGTGTTTCCGATTATATGCTTTCCGACCCGAACTGCATACTCTTTAATAAGGGTATGATCGAGGAGCTTAACCTTGAGGATCCTTATCAGCTTGTGCGCGACGGCGAATGGACAATCGACAAGATGATGGAGCTTATGAGTGTTGCAACAAAAGACGACGGTGACGGAAGATGGAATTATCTTGACACTTACGGTCTTACCACACCGAACGACTGGTTCTGCAACAGCTTCACATTCTCGAGTGAAGTTGACCTTGTAACAAGAAATGCTGACGGCGAATTTGAGTTTGCTTTTGACAACGAACGCGCATACACAATGGTTGAAAAGCTCGATCAGCTTCTTGCAGGAAATGATACATGGGTTTACGATTACGGCGGAGGCACCAATGTTCAGTCACACTTTGAAAATGACGAATATGTAGATATCTCCAAGGGCAGATCGCTCTTTAATATCAATAATATCGCGTATCTTTACATCCTTCGTGACGCTGATGTTGATTTTGGTATTCTTCCTTACCCGAAGCTTGACGCAGGTCAGGACGGTTACTATACCAACGACTGGTCCGGTCTTATGTGTGTTCCGAAGACAGTTGGCAACACCGATATGGTCGGCAAGGTTATTGAGCTTCTCTCGTATTACAGCGGTGATACAGTTAAGTATGCATACTATGAGCTCATGCTTGGCGAAAAGCTGACACGTGACCCTGATTCCAAGGATATGCTCGATATCATTTTCAACGGTGTCTCCTATAATGCGGGTGTTAACTACTTTGGCTTCAGCGATATGAACAAGCTGTTCTATACACCGACTCAGCTTATCATGAACGGTCAGGGCTCCGGTGCATTCTCGTCTCATCTTGCAAAATATCAGCCTGCTTCTGAGGCTGCTATTGAGCAGTTCAATGCTGACGTACTTGCTCTTGACGACGCTGAATAATCGTTTTAAAATTTAATAGAATAATCCCCGACAGTCATTTTTTGTTACTTGTCGGGGATGTTTTTTTTGTATAATGAAAACCAGCTAAGCAGGAGTGAGTAGAGGCTTTTGCCGTTGAGAAGTCCTGCCGCAACGTTAGCCTTCTCCTGCGGGAGAAGGGGGACCACGAAGTGGTGGATGAGGAGTGCGTTGCCTTTTAGGTAACACCTCATCCGTCAGCCGACAAGCGGCTGCCACCTTCCCCCACTGGGGAAGGCTCGTGCTGAGTAGTTGCCACGTCTGTGAAGGTAGGGCAGATTTGCGCGTGTAATTAAGTTCAAATGGCGTTCAGCCCTATGCCGGTACCACGCCCTTATAGTACGGAGCAAACCACAGGTTGAACCGGTCATTGTTTTTTATTTGTTTGCATAAAGCTTGGCAATTTCGATAACCTGCATAACACAGTTATCCATCGCTTCGGCGCAGGCAAATTCCATTTTTCCGTGATGGTTATGAGAACCCGTTCCGAGATTCGGGCAGGGAAGTCCCATAAACGAAAGTCGGCTGCCGTCTGTTCCGCCGCGAACGGGATAGCTTATCGGCTCACCGCCGAGCTTGCGTATTGCGGCGTATGCGTTTTCGATTAAGTGCCACTCGGGGAGGATCATCTCTTTCATATTACGGTAACTTTCCTTGATTTCAAGATTTACCGTACCGTCGCCGTATTTACGGTTAAGCTCATCTGCCGCACGGCGCGCATAGTCACAGCGATATTCCATTTTGGAAAAATCGTGGTCGCGGATTATAAAGTGCAGAACTGCTTTTTCAACTGCACCCTCCATGTGAGTTAAGTGATAAAATCCCTCGTAGCCGCTTGTATGCTCGGGACGCTCAAGAGTAGGTAACAGCGACATATATTCATGCGCGACGACGGAGGCGTTTATCATTGTGTTTTTTGCGCTTCCGGGATGAATGCTTTTACCGATTATTTCAACTTTCAGGGAGGACGCATTAAAGGTTTCGTATTCAACCTCGCCAAACATTGCGCCGTCAAGCGTATATGCCCATTTTGCACCGAATTTTATAGCGTCAAAAAGATCAGCGCCGCGTCCGATCTCCTCATCAGGCGTGAAGCCGATGCGTATTTTTCCGTGCTTTATGGTTTTATCTGAAAGTAAGATTTCGCAAGCAGTGATTATTTCGGCGATGCCTGCCTTGTCGTCAGCACCGAGCAGAGTTGTACCGTCGGTGACGACGAGCGCTTTGCCAACGTAATTTTTTAAAATCGGATATTCGCGCTCGCTCATGACAATGTTAAGCTCATCATTCAAAATGACATCGCCGCCGTTATATTTGACGGTGTGTGCGCGGACGTTTTTATCCTCAACCTCGGGCGAAACATCCATGTGTGCGATGAAGCCGATAACCGGTGCATTCTCATATCCCTTTGAAGCAGGAACTGTGGCAAAGAGATAACCGTTTTCGTCAAGTGTAACCTCACTAAGTCCTATTTCGCGAAGCTCGGCTTCAAGTGCTTTTGCAAATTCCATCTGCGTGGGCGTTGACGGACAGTTTTCGTTGTTTTCGTCCGATGCCGTGGGAAATGATGCGTATTTTATGAGTCTTTCGTATGCTTTCATTTTGTTATACCTCACACGATACGGTTAAGACCGACACCGGTTTTTACGAAATTATCCATCGAAGCGTCGAGCACAGCGAGCAGTCGTTCACGCGAAGCCTTACTTGCCCATGCGATATGAGGTGTGATGATGCAGTTTTTCGCGGTGAGAAGCGGATTTTCTGGAAGCGCAGGTTCGTTTGCCAGAACGTCGAGAGCCGCACCTGCAAGCTTGCCGCAGTTCAGTGCATCGGCAACGTCCTTTTCATTGAGTACCGCGCCGCGTGAGGTGTTAATGAGACGTGCGCCGTCCTTCATTTTTGCAATAAACTCCGCGTTCACCATGCCGCGTGTTGCATCGTTTAGCGGACAGTGAAGTGAAACGGTATCTGCTTCAGAAAGAAGTGTGTCAAGCGGAACGTATTTTATGATATCTGTGTCATCATGGCTGTGTGCCGTGTGAGCAAGGATACGCATACCGAGTGCCGATGCCGCCATTGCAACACGTGTGCCGATATTGCCGCAGCCGACGAGTCCGAGAGTGAGTCCCTCAAGCTCGGTGAAGGGTACACGCTGATACTGATATCCGGGGATGCCCGTCCACATTCCGTCCTTGACGATACCCTGCATACCGTCGATATCCGCGTGCAGAGCGAGCAGAAACTGTATCGTTAACTGTGCAACGGATGCTGTGGAGTACGCAGGAATATTGACAACTGCAACGCCGCGCTTCTTGCAGGCTTCGATGTCGATCATGTCAAAGCCCGTACCGAGTGCGGACACATATTTAACCGTTGGGCACTTATCAAGCAGCTCGGCGGTTATTTTTGCGCGATTCGTGTAAACCGCTGTTGCACCGACACATTTTTCTGCACATTCCGAATCGGGAGTTTTGGCGAAAACCTCCACCTCACCGTATTTTTTGAAAAAGTCCCAGCTGAGATCCCCCGGGTTGACGGCAAATCCGTCGAGAACTACAATCTTCATATTGCCTCCGAAAAATCAAAAATTTATTATATACAGTATACCACATTTTTGCAGACAAATCAACCCCGTCGCGCAATATATTATCTATACTGCCGTTTTTATAATAATCGCCGCCCTTACAGGCTGAAACCAAACTGCGGCGAAATTAATATACTGTTACCGAGGTGATAGCTTGAAAAATAAAGAAATATTTGAAGATGAATCGTATTTATCGGATATGCACTCGAAGGATACGGCGATTATATACAGTGTGGCAAACGGCGATTTACGCAAACGGCTTTATGACCTCGGTTTCGTTTCGGGAACAAGAGTTGAATGTACTGCCTCGGCACCCTTTGGCGGACCTAATGCTTATCTTATAAGGGGTTCGCTTATTGCTCTCAGGCGCAGTGATGCAAAAGCTGTGAAGATCGGTTATATCTCAAAAGGCGGTAAAGAAAAATGGGCTTGACACATTCATCTGTCGGCAAGGGGGCACAAAGCGGCGGTGATGTTAACAAGCGAATGAAGTACACAGCGGCACTTGCAGGTAATCCTAATGTCGGAAAAAGCTCACTTTTCAATGCGTTGACGGGACTTAATCAGCATACTGGAAACTGGACAGGGAAGACTGTCACAACGGCAATCGGTCACTCAAAGGCTGAGGAGATAACATTTGTCGATCTGCCCGGCACGTATTCGCTTCGTTCCCATTCTCCCGAGGAGGAAGTGGCGCGCGACTTTATAAAAAGCGCAGACGCTGATGTTACTATCGTTGTTTGCGATGCAACGAGTCTTGAGCGGAGCTTGCCGCTTGCGCTGCAGATAATTGAATTGACGCCGCGTGTTATTGTTTGCGTGAATCTGATTGATGAGGCAGAAAAGCGCGGTATAAATGTTGACATCCATATTCTTTCAAAGCGGCTCGGTGTTCCGGTAGTGGCGACAAGTGCACGCCGGCGTGAGGGACTTGCAAAATTATGCGAGGTTATACGACAAACGGCAGAATCGCCGAGGGAAGAAGCAGCATGTCCGCTTTTTTATCCTCCCGAGGTGGAGGCAGAGCTTGAAAAATGTGCAGGGCTCGGTTACTCGCGCAGTGAGATAATTGAAGCGTGGTTAACGCCGGAAAGTGACATTCCCGAAATTGCCGAATCAAAGAAAAAGCTTTCCGAGACGGGAAACTTTGAAGAAATGCTGCTTGCAAGACCGATTATTATTTCAGAAGGTATCGCTTGTGAGGCGGTTTCGGGCGACGGTTCATGCGGATACAGTGAGCGCGACCGTCAGCTTGACCGTATTGTGACGCATCGTTTTTTCTCGATACCCTTGATGCTCTTCATGCTTGCAGGCATATTTTACTTAACCATCGTCGGCTCAAATTATCCCTCTGCGGCGCTGCAGTCATTTTTTGACAGCGTTGAGGTGAAGCTGTATTCTCTTGCCGCGGTTTTACCCGATTCACTTCGTGATTTGCTTGTTTTAGGCATGATACGGACGCTTTTCCGTGTCGTCGCAGTCATGCTTCCACCGATGGCGATATTCTTTCCGCTTTTCACGGTTATGGAGGATTTCGGTTTGCTCGGACGTATCGCGTTCAATCTTGACGGCGCATTTTACAGTTCTTGTGCTTGCGGCAAACAGGCACTTACTATGTGTATGGGACTCGGATGCAATGCCGCAGGTGTTGTCGGATGCCGCATTATTGACTCGCCGAGAGAGCGTATGATCGCGATACTGACAAACAGCTTTATGCCGTGTAACGGTCGCTTTCCGATACTTATAACGATGTCAGCTCTGCTTTGTTCGGGCGGAATTGTAAGCGGCGTGAGTGCGGCGGTGATGCTTACGGCGGTGGTCGGTGGTGTCATTATGACGCTTGTTATATCGAAAGTATTGTCGTTTACACTGCTTCGCGGTGCTGCGTCAGGCTTTACGCTGGAGCTGCCGTCATATCGGAAACCGCAAATCGGACGCGTGATCGTGCGCTCGATATTCGATCGTACACTCTTTGTTCTCGGGCGTGCGGCGGCTGTTGCGGCTCCTGCAGGACTTGTTATATGGCTGCTTGCGAATGTTTACATCGGAGAAGCGAGTCTGTTTTCGCATATCACAGCTTTTTTTGATCCGATAGGACATTTCGTCGGGCTTGATGGCGTTGTTATCTGCGCTTTTATTCTCGGCTTTCCGGCAAATGAGATAGTTCTTCCGCTTATATTGATGGGATATATGGGAACAGGTGCGCTTGGCACAGATACCGGTATTGCAGATATACTTGTCTCGAACGGTTGGGGCGCACTACAATACATCAATATGCTGATACTGACCGTATTCCATTTTCCATGTTCGACTACGGTTCTCACAATAAAAAAAGAAACGGGCAGCTATACGTACACGTTTCTTTCTATGCTGATTCCGACATTGATCGGATTTATACTCTGTGCGCTGACTCATGCCGTGTCATTGCTTTTTTAAATAAAATTTCAATTCGACTTTGAGTTACCGGTTGAATTGAATCTGCATATAGCTCCTTCCGTCACGCTTCGCGTGCCACCTCCCTCTCGGAGGGAGGCTTTAATGTGGCGAATGTTTTTTGTCAGCTGTTATGTTGCTTTGAAAATTCACAGAGAAGACCTATGAGCTTTTCTGTGAGCGGTGAAATGTTACGGTCATTTCTTAAAATGTAACCGATTCGGTAAAATGAGTCGCTCGGCATCGGTACACAGACTATTTTGCCGTCGTTCAGCGCGGATGGGATTATTCCTGTGCCGACAGTGTAGCAATCGGTTGTGACAAGGACGTTCATGAGCGTTGCACGGTCGCTTATTTTAACGTGTTTTTCGGAAGTCAGACCGTCGGCTAACTCCTCTGTGAAAAACGAGGTGTTATGTGAGCCTTGCTCGTATGATACATACGGAAAATCGCGCAGAGCCTCATAAGAGAGAGCAGCTTGCTTTGAAAGAGGATGTCCGCGTCTTATGAAAACGTGCGGCGGTACCTTAAGAAACTGCGTGAAGGTGAGTCCCTTTTTATTAAGGTAACGGCTCATGATGTCAAAATCGCTGTCTTTGATGGCAATTATGCCGATGTCACTGTAAGCGGTTTCAACCTCGCGGATGACCTCATAGGTTTGTATTTCGCGTATGGAAAAATCGAAATTTTCCTCCGACGTTTCGCGAAGAAGCCGACAGAAAACGTCAGCAACAAAGTCGTAATGCTGTGTTGAAACGTAGAGCTTTTTGCGGTCGGCAGGGGTGCTGTAACGATTCATGATAAATTCATTCTGCTCGACTATCTGTTCGGCGTACCTGACAAATTCCGCACCCTCGGCGGTTAAAAACACTCCGTTCTTCGAGCGCTCGAATATAGTTATATCAAGCTCGGATTCAAGCGATTTTATACTGCTCGAAAGACTGGACTGCGCGATAAAAAGCTGTTTTGCGGCTTTACTGAACGAGCCGGTTTTCGCAATTTCGATGGCATATATGCACTGTTGGATCGTCATTTTTACCTCCAAAGGTTCAACGCGAGGTTGAATATTATTATTACAAGAATCGCCGGGATCATATTCACGTTTTTAATCTTATGCTGTTTTTCGCAGAGAAGATTGAATCCGCTGAAAAAGAGAATTATATATCCGATCGAGCAGAGCTGTCCGAGCATTGCATCACTGATATACGCTCCCGAAAGATGAGCCGCAAGTGCGATCAATAACTGTATCACGACGACGGGAAGTGCTGACAGCATGACGGTTTTTCCGTATATCGCACCGAACATCAGCGCGAAAGGAAAGTCGATAACGCTTTTTAAATAAAGCTGTGAGCTGTCGCCTTCGAGCGCCAACAATATCGGACCGCATATTTGCAGTCCGCCGATTCCGAAGAATACAGTTGAATCTATAAAAGCGTTCATATAGGCGTTTTTTGTGCCGGCGAGCGTGCTTAATTTGTCGTCCATTCGTAACCATTCGCCGAACGTCCAGCCGATGACGAGCGCGAAAACCACGATGAAAAGTCCGGAGCTTTCAAGACTTTGCTCCCTTGCGCCGAATATGTTTTCCATGAAACCGATTGTACTTATGAGAATGACGCTTATTCCGAAGATGCTTGTGTTTTTGAAGGCGAGCTTTGATTTAAAAAGACTTCCGAAAAGTCCGCCGAGCATGATGGTGCAGGCGTTTACGAATATTCCCATTTATTTCCCCATTAAAAAGTAATATACTATATTATATCACACGGTGGGATAAATGTAAAATATCAAAAAGCTATGGTTCGTGTTCGGCTTTATGGATATGAACGGAATCAGGCAAAAGAAAAAGGACTGCCGTTTGTGTGACAGTCCTTGAATATTAAACCTAAATTACTTAAGTTCAACAGTTGCGCCAGCCTCAGCGAGCTTAGCCTTGATAGCTTCAGCGTCTTCCTTGGATGCGCCTTCCTTGATGGTCTTGGGAGCGCCTTCAACGAGATCCTTAGCGTCCTTAAGGCCGAGACCTGTGAGTTCGCGTACAACCTTGATAACTGCGAGCTTGTTAGCGCCAGCATCAGCAAGTACAACGTCGAATTCGGTCTTTTCTTCAGCTGCAGCAGCGGCAGCAGGAGCAGCTGCACCGGCAACTGCAACAGGAGCAGCGGATACGCCGAACTCCTCCTCGAGAGCCTTTACGAGGTCTGCGAGTTCAAGAATGGTAAGAGTTTTGATTTCTTCAAGAATGTTTGTGATCTTTTCGGTAGCCATTTTAAGTAACCTCCAATTATAAAATTAATTTTGTTTGGCGTTAATATTACGCCGCGGCGAACTTACGCCTCTGCGGGAGCCTCTGCTCCACCGTTTTCTTTGTCGATCTTTGCCTGAAGTACATAAGCAAGACCGTAGAGCGATTTCTGAAGCGAACCGAGCATCTTGCCAACCAGAATAGGCTTCGGCGGGATTGCTGCGAGCTCTTCAACGCCCTTTGCGTCCAGCACCTTTCCGTCAACGAAACCGCCCTTAAGCTCGAATGTTTCGATCTTATCAGCGTATTCCTTGAGGATCTTTGCGGGAGCGACCGGGTCATCGGTAGCAACTGCGATAGCGGTCATGCCCTCGAGAACCTCTTTGAGGTCAGCGTAGCCTGCTGCTTCACATGCTCTGCCGGTAATAGAGTTCTTATAAACGCTGTATTCAACGCCTGCCTTACGGAGAGCCGCACGCAGAGCTGTGTCGTCAGCAACAGTAATACCGGAGTAGTTAACGATAACACCTGCGGATGATGCCTGAATCTTTTCAGTAAGATCAGCAACCATCTGCTTTTTCTGGGTTAAAATCTTCTCACTTGCCATGATTTCACCTCCCGATAAAAATAAAAAAATCCTTCGTTCGAATTCAAGACTCGACAAGGGACTTCACAAATGCAGAATTATATTCTTATATTTATAAAGTTTATCCTCGGCAGGAAGGTTTCCCTTTTACACGGAGCACATATTTGCGCCCTGCAACCTACGGTCTATGGATTCAACTCTGTAATTATATCACAACACTTTCAAAATGTCAATAGGTTTTTGAAATATTTTTTAAAATTTGCAGTTTTTCTTTTCTTTTTGAAAAGACTTGACTTTATTTGAAGATTATAGTAAAATAGTTAAAGTTAATTCAATAGTTTTAATAGGAGTAAAAAATGAAAAAATCAAAAACTATACTTGATCTGTTTTTGACGATGCTCAAGATAGGTCTTTTCACGTTCGGCGGCGGATATGCAATGATCGCGCTTCTCGAAAATGAATTCGTTTCACAAAAAAAATGGCTTGATAAGGATGAGTTTCTCGATATAATCGCCATTGCCGAATCAACTCCCGGCCCGATTGCAATCAATTCTTCAACTTATATAGGTTACAAAATGGCTGGTGTTCTCGGTTCGGCTGCGGCAACGATTGCTGTGTGTATTCCTTCGTTTGTTATCATTTATATAATTTCGCTCTTCTTTGATGCATTCCTTTCGCTGACATATGTTGAATATGCGTTCAGAGGTATTCAGGCGTGCGTTGTTTACCTTATCATTTCGGCAGGTATCAAAATGGGTAAGGGACTCAAAAAGAATGCGTTCAATATTATAGTTTTTTCTGCAACGGTTATATGTATGCTGTTGTTCTCGATTTTCGCGGTTAATTTCTCCGCAGTATTCTACATTCTGATAAGCGGCACTCTCGGTCTTTTCGTTTATCTTATCGGAAAGCTTACGAAAAAGGAGGAGACAAAATGATTTTCTGGAAGCTGTTTATAACATTTCTTGAAATAGGTGCGGTTTCATTCGGCGGCGGCTACGGTATGCTCTCGCTTATTCGCGAAAAGGTTCTTATGCACGACTGGCTCACAGAGGAAGAGCTCCTTAATATGATCGCCGTATCAGAGTCAACTCCCGGTCCGATTGCAGTCAACATGGCAACCTTTATAGGCTCGTCCGAGGGCGGTGTTTTAGGCGCATTTGTGGCAACGCTCGGTGTTGTGCTTCCGGCGTTCTGTATCATTCTGCTGATTGCTGCGGTGATGCGTAACTTTCTCAAATATGAGGGCGTTAAAGCGTTTCTCGGAGGTATACGCCCGGCTGTTGTCGGTCTTATAGTCGCAACGGGACTTACGATGCTTTTAAGTACACTATTTAATTTTTCAACGCTCAAGGGCGGCTTCAAAGCTGATGTAATAGGAATAATCATTTTTGCTATCATAGTTGCAATTGCATTCGTTTATAAAAAGCTCAAAAACAAAAAGCCCTCTCCGATTATAATGATACTGATTTCGGCAGGGCTCGGTATGTTATTCTACGGATTTGAATCGGTGCTTTAAAAATAAAATTGCTGACAGCTTATTAGTTCGACTGTCAGCTTTTTTGTTGTTTCGGTATGTCAAACCCGACGAATGACACCGCACGCAATTTTTTTGCCGGCGTTACCTGCAGGCTGGGTTATAAAATCGTCTGTACCGCTGTGTATCACCACTGTGCGTCCGATAATATCGTCAACACGAAATCGGTCTGTTTTTACTGAAAGATAGGCTCCGCCTTGACAAAATAATAACGGCGGCAGATCACCTGCGTGTCTTGGATGTGGTGTTTGTTCGGGATTATAGTGACTGCCCGTATTTGCAAAGTCATCGCCGAAGCAGTTATCGCCCTCATGGATGTGGAACGCAAAAAAGCCGGTTTCGCTGTTTTTCGGAAGATTTGAGATGTTCGCTTCAATCAATACGCTTGTGGGCTTCTGATAGAATTTCACCTCGCCGAAAAGGTTTGGCGCATTGTTAGCGCCGTTTATGCGTGCAATGGCATTCGGGCGTGAATTTGAACGGTTCATTGTATCACCTCGAATACAGTATATGTACTGCACTTAATATGGGTGATTTTATGCTTCATGCGTTTTGAGTGGGCTTGCATTTAACAATTGCTTCGGTAACATTGGTAAGAACAAGTACGCCGTCTTGGTTGTAAGCTTCGATTGTGACTTCAACGAGTCCGTTCCTGTCATTTCTTTTGACAATATTGGTTATCGTAGCTTTTCCTGTCAGCACATCGTCGGCAAATACAGGCTTCAGCCATTCGATCTTAGTGGATTTTCCTGCAAGCAGTTCTTCACCGAAAAAGTCCACCTCAAGATATTTTGCCCAGACCGACATAAAGGACATGACTCCCGGAGCAATCAATTTACCGAATGGCGTAGTCTTGGCGTATTCTTCATCGGTGTGAAGCGGAATATTGTCGTAATCATGAGCAAAAGCCACCATTTTTTCTTTTTCAATTACGGCAGGTGCAGTATCCACCATCATGCCGATCTTCAGATCATCAAAATACATATCTCTTTCACCTCGCGAGTATTCCGTCAATAAATTGCTTTGCAAGTCTTGCCGATCTT
>CAYSFT010000022.1:0-35138 GCA_964430755.1 uncultured Lachnospiraceae bacterium
TTCTCGAAAACTTTTTTGTTTTTTCGAGTGTATACTCTAAGGGGATTATATCAAAACGGGGACAGTTCTTGCTTTTTTGGGGGATTGTGTGGTGAGTATCCTCTCGCCATTCAACCGGATCCAATTATTTGCTTTTAGTATCGCCAAGCTTGATATCAAGCGGTTTGTCTATTTCGTCCGACACGTATTTCCCGTTTTTTCTGCGTTGACGGACACATTCACTCAAGAGATATTCGATCTGACCGTTGACCGAGCGAAAATCATCCTCTGCCCATGCGGCGATCTCGGCAAACAGCTTTTCTGAAAGCCTGAGCGGTATTTGTTTCTTTTCCGCCATATCAATAAAGACTTCCCGAGTTTACAACGGGTTGGGCATCGTGATTTCCGCAGAGTACGACAAGCAGGTTTGACACCATTGCCGCTTTGCGTTCGTCGTCAAGTGCAACGGTCTTGTTTTCGGCGAGACGTTCAAGCGCCAGCTCAACCATGCCGACAGCACCGTCAACGATCATTTTGCGCGCGTCGATAATTGCTGATGCCTGCTGACGCTGGAGCATTACAGCAGCGATTTCGGGTGCGTATGCAAGGTAAGTGATACGTGCTTCGATGATTTCAAGTCCTGCTTCGGCGACCTTTGTCTGAATTTCATCGCGGATACGCTTTGCAACGATTTCGCTTGAACCGCGAAGTGAGCCTTCATCTGCAAGACCGTCACCGGTGGTGTCGACATTCGGCGCGATGTCATAAGGGTAGATGCGTACAATGTTACGAAGCGCACTGTCACACTGGAGCGAGAGGTATTCCTTATAATTATCGACGTTGAATACCGCCTTTGCTGTGTCAACAACTCTCCACATAACCGCGATACCGATTTCGACAGGATTACCGAGGCAGTCGTTTATTTTCTGGCGCTGATTATTGAGTGTCATTATTTTGAGGGAAATTTTATTTGCCGAGGTGTCAATGTTTACGTTTCCCGTGCTCGGCTTTATGTTTAAGGGGCTATCGTGGTTTGTAACGTCACCGCTCTGATTCAGCTTGGTTTTTGCGGCAGGGTTAACGGCGGTGCAGAAAGGGTTTACATAATAGAAGCCCGCATCCTTGAGAGTGCTGATGTATTTACCGAAAAGCGTGAGAACGAGCGCTTCCTGCGGCTTTAATATTTTCAAGCCGAGAAAGGGGATCCAACCGATACACACCCAGATTATTGAAACCACAAAAAGCGGCACACCGAGTGTGAGGTTGCCGTCGTCCATCAAGATGCCCCCAAAGACACAGCCGGCACCTGCAGCGAGATAAAGCAGTATGGTGAGTATCATTACTGCCATACCGTGTTTTTTGCCAGATAAGATTTTTTCGTTCATAATATCATACCTCCTATGGTTGATATCATAATGATATCATAAAGATATTTGTTTGTCAAGGGGTATGCGAAAATTTTTTGAAAAAATTTTTATAGGGATGTGATAAATTATAGTTTATGCATCTATAAAGCCTCTCACTCTGGGAGAGGCGGCACGCCGTAAGGCGTGACGGAGAGGGCTTACAATGAGCGTGAATTCCCTCTCAGTCACCTACGGTGACAGCTCTCCCAAAGGGAGAGCCTTAAGTAACATTAAACTATAATTCACACGCAAAGCAAAGGAGCCGCCCACTTTAATGGACAGCTCCGATTTTTCTATTTATTCCACTGTAAATTCAGCGAAGAAGTCAATGCCGTTTACTTCAAAGAGGAGGATATAATCGCCTGCTTCGAGCGCGGCATCCGGGGTGATCTCAAACGCGAAGTTTACGCCGGGAAGCTTGCTTGCGGTGAATGCCTCGGTGTCAAGCTTTTCGTATTCTTCAGATTCGGTGTCAAAGGTGTAGAGAGCGCTCATAGCGAATGTGTCAACATCCTTGAGGGTGTCAACTGCGCTGACTGTGATCTTACCGTCTGCATAGCTTGCATCAAAGCTTGCCGCGTCAAGAAGAATTATCGAGGTTACCTTACCGTCCTTGACAAGGAACTCAACATTGCCCATGAATGCGTCTGCAAGTGTTATTGCGGTTACTGTGCCGTCGGAGTGAAGCTCGGTCACCTTGATGCCTGCTGCAATACCGAAGGTTTCGCCGCCGATGGTTACTGTGGTTTTGGTGTAACCCGATACAACGCCGCTTGCGATTGATGCTTCGGTTGCAGATATGATGCCCTCGGCGTCTATGAGATAGTTCTTGCCTGCGACGAGCTCATCACTCTTTGAGTACATTTCCTTGATTTCGCCTGCCGCGAGGTCGAGTACGGTGTATGTGCTCATAATCGTGCCGTCAACAAGCTCGCTGCCGGTTGCCATAAGCACCTTGACGCTGCTCTGGGTTGTAACGGTGTCACCGAGTGAACCGTCGGAAACGTAGAGGTAACGCAGGGTTTCAACAGAACCGATTTCGTTATCGAATATAGCAGTTACATATGCGCCGTCGTTTACTGTGATGCCGGAGCTGTATGCGCCGTTTATGACAGAGTGCGTTGTGCCGTTCTTTACGATAATGAGTGTGTCGTCGTTCATTACGAACTTTATCGAGGACTCGTCATTGCCCGTGGAGGTTGCGGAATCGGCACTGCCAGCCGCGATGGTGTGATATGAGCCCGAGGGTGCGATGGTTGTTGAATCTGCACTGTCGATGATGAATGCGATCTCGTCGTTCTTGCTGTCGGACTGTACAAATTCGTTGCTTCCGGAGACGATTGTACCGCTTACTGTTGCCGCAGGGATAAGGGTGAACGTGCCGTCCTGACTTGTTACATAGCGGTAAACTTCACCTGCACTTACAACGCGGTTGGTTACGAAGATGGTTTCAGCCGCGCCGTCGATAAGCGCTTCCATAGCGTAACCGAGCTTGCCGTCCA
Source organism: uncultured Lachnospiraceae bacterium (assembly GCA_964430755.1). Taxonomy (GTDB): domain Bacteria; phylum Bacillota; class Clostridia; order Oscillospirales; family CAG-272; genus Flemingiibacterium. The sequence goes on from CAYSFT010000022.1 coordinate 2,888, forward strand.
CGAATACGGGAGTTGTGCCGCTCTGTGCCACGAGGTACTTCGAGGGTGCGCCGACTGTTGCTTCGGTGGTGTCAACTGCGAGGATGATCTCGCCGAATACTACAACTCGTACCGATGCGCCGACTGTGAGCTGTTCACGGATAGACTCTGCGCTGACGTCGAGCTTTTCACTTCCGAGAGTGTAGGTCTTGCCGTCGATGGTTGCGCTCGTCTTGGTAAGACGTGTGATCTTGCCGGGCTCGGTTATGGGAAGAACCGTTGCGAGCTCAAGCGATTTACCGCTCTCGTTGAAATAGTAGAGAACATAGTCGCCGTTTGCCGCCTTGCTGTCGTCGATGATGGAGAGGTCTGTTTCCTTCATGCCGCCTGCGAGGTTTACTTTGCCGTTCTTTATTTCAAGCTTGCCGAATGCAAAGGGCTTGATTATAAGGCGGTCTGCGGTGGTGCTGTTCTTATCGTTGAAGATAAGCTCTGCGTCATATGCGCCGAGAAGCTTGGAGAGGGCTGCATTGGTTTTGATCTGTGTAAGGGATGCGTCCTTGTCGTAAGCATAAACAAGAAGCTCGTTTGCGTTGGTTGCGAGCGCATCGGAGAGGGTTTCGACAACCTGATATTTAACGCCGCCGATTTCGATATGTGCGTTATCCTTGCCGGGAGTGATCACCTCTGCCGCTTCGCTCTTGCCAAGCTCGGTACAGCCGAGTACGCTTACAAGCTTGGTCTTATCGTCGCGCTTGTAAACGAGCTTGAAGTTCTTGCCGAGGTGCTCGTCTGCTTCACCCTCGAGCGCAAGCTCTGCATATTTTACGGTGAGGAATCCGTCCTCGGTGTGAACGGTGACATAACCGTCCTTGGTTACGGTGTCAACGCCCTCAAGTGCGAAATGGTTGGTTGCAACGATGACGCTTTCATCAATTGTATAACCGAACACGCGCTCGATGATCGTTGTTGACTCATAGAAGGTCATACCGTTCGATGCGGTTTTCGGGATGAGATATTCTGCTGTGAGTGCATTGTAGAGAAGTGCTGAAACCTCGGAACGGGTGAGCTCCTTGGTGTAAGAAAGATCCTCGATGCCGTCGTCAAGTCCGAGCTTAACTGCGGCGTCAATGTAAGTCCAGGGGTAACCGCCGTTCATCTGGATCGAGCTGTGACCGAGTGCGCGGACGAGCATTGTCATTGCGTCCTGAAGCAGGATACCGCCCTGGGGTGTAAATGTCGAGTCGCTTGTACCGATGATGTAACCGGAAGCGTTTGCCCATGAGATGGCGCCGTGGTAGGTTTCGTTAGAAAGGTCGGTGAAAGGGGACGTGTTTGTTGTGCCTGCGGTGTCTTTTCCGATCATGAGTCTGAACAGAAGCAGTGCCATCTGCTCACGGGTGACTTTTTCGTCGGGCGAAAACTCGGTTTCGCTTGTGCCCCTTATAACTCCGATATCGGAAAGAATTTCGATTTGCTCTGCGTATCTGTCGGTTGATGCAACGTCATCATACGACTTTGCAAAGGCTCCGGTCGCCATTGAGGCGGCGAGCATTACTGTCGCCAGCGAACCGGATATGAATCTTTTCAGATTTTTCATAGCTTTGGATTTCCTCCGTGATAATATGATTCACGACTTGGCTCGGCTTGTGCCGTCCTTGCCGCGTGAATATATGATACCATACCTCGTCGGGAAAATCAATGATTTTTGTGCATATGTCATAAAATCGTTATCGTTATTCATGCGTGATATATTTAATTTCAATAATATTCCAATTTTGTAAAGCAAACAGCCGCCAAACACAAAAATATCCCTGCGCAGCCATGACGTACACAGGGATATCGTTTATTTGATTAACACTTGCTTACTTGCCGAGAAGTTCGTTTTCCACTTTGGTGAACAGCTCGGTTTTTACGTCCTCATCGTGAATAGCGAAAACAACATATTTGCCCATAACCTTGACGGCGGCATTCTCAAGCTTGTGAAGCTCATCGGTTCTGTATTGCTCCCATTCCACGGTTTTGCTGTCGAAATACTCGTTGAGAGCCGCTTCGATTGCTTCGGTGTTTTCCTCGGAGGTTGCCTTGAATATGCCGTATTCGTCGGAGTTGTTTATCTTGACGGTGCACTCTTCAAACAAAGCTTCGTCTATGCCGATTCTGTTGATAATATAGGTTTCGGGAACGCTTGCGTATTTATCGCTTTCCGGCAAAACCGAATCAACAATAGTAACAAGATCGTTTACGGCAACGTCATCTGCATATGTGACGCTCGCGCCGCAGGCGGTCATAATAAGGCAGGTTAATATCAGTATCAATGTGAAAACGGACGCTGTACATCCGGCTCTCTTGGAACTCATAATTTATTACATCCTTTCGGTTTTAGTTGGTATAAGCGTGTGTACGCAGGTTGTTGAGCTCAAGCGTGAACGATTCGGTGTGAAGATGGATACCGTCACCGTTGTGGTAGCTCTCGGGGAGCCAACCCTCGGCATCACAGAGTACGGAATATGTGTCGATAAACTTGACGCCGACCTCATCCGCAACCTCTAAAATCCACTCGTTTGCGGCTTGTATCTTTTCATTATTGATAGATCCAAGCGACGGATAGCTTCTTGCAACGGGGAAGATCGACTGACAGATTATTTTCGTTTCGGGGCTTACTTTCATTATTGTTTCAAGCATACTCTTATATTCCGCTTTGAAATAATCCTCGCCCATGAACGATACACCGTTTACGCCGAGAGTTATTACGAGATATTCGGGCTTCTTTCGTGAAACGGCTTCCTCAATCGTGATATGCTCGCCCGTTTCGGGGTATACGATCGTTTCAAACGAAACATTTGAAAGAGTCAGCGTTCCGCTTTGAGGCGTCCAGACCTGCTTTGTAGCTTTTCCGTCCTTTAGCATCTTATAGGCGCGAAGTCCGTTTGTCGTGGAGTCGCCGAGGAATATCATTTTGTCGATATAAGCTTGTCCTGCATCCGCTGTGACGCCGAGCACCGTATTCGGATATTTTTTGAGAGTTGCCGCCCATTCGGCGCTTACGTTTTTAGAGGGAACGTCAACCGAGGGCTCGTTTGGGTTTGACACCGGTGCCGGTGCTGTGGTTTCAGGTGCTTTAGTCGTTCCCGGCGGCAGCGTCGTGTCCGAAGAATCGGTTGTGTCGGCGGTGTCGGGCGTATCGGTCGTGTCAGATGTATTGGGCAGAGTGTTTGTATCTGCCGGAGAGCCGGTCATCGGAGGATCTATGGTTACGATGTCCGAAATTTTTGTTTCGACATTACTGCTTGTGGCCGAGGAAGCTATGATCATAACGATCATCACCGCGATAACAATAAATATTGCAAACGCCGCGATTTTATACATTGTAACGTCATTGTTACTGTTGTTTCTGTTCACGGTTATCACTCCTTTTGTAAGGACTTATTTGTTCTTCTCGAACTGGGAGGTGTACTCATCGTTTGCATTCTTGCGGTTCTTTCGGATGCTTGTGACAATCAGCGCGATAAAGGCGATTACGAAATAAACAACCGTGAAGAGAAGCAGACGGACGGAAATATTTTCAACGGTCTGGTTGCTGCCGAGCATAAACACAAAGACAATTGCATATGCCGCGAGAGACAGAAGAAAATGGAGCAGCACCTTGATTGTCATCGAATATTTGATTTTAAAGCAAAGATTGAGGAGCGACATTATAAAGCAGAATAAAAGAATATGCGAGCTTGTTGTCATTCCGATGAGATAGTCCTTGGCGGATGCTATGGAATCGCCCTCTGCCATCAGAGTGAATGCTATCAAAAGCAGAAATGTCAGCCCTGTGAAATAAAGACAGGTGTTATAAATGATGTTTTTTAATTCTTTGAATATGTTCTTGTTCATTGCTTTACCGCAGCTTTTTTAGAAAGCATCCTTTCGATTTTTGCGTATGTATTTTGATATTATTATAATAATACCACCAAAACGGAAAATTTTCAACAGTGTGCAAAGAATATTTATAAACGTGTCATTTTTTGATAACAATTTTGGGATTGTTTGCCTTTAGCGCCCCACATGAATACACTGTATATACAATAAAGTGCGCTGACGGTCATCAAACAAAAAATATTATCGTTTTAAGCGGATAAATTTCCGTATAACGATTGACTTTTTGCTCTGATAAATGTATAATATAATATGTATACCTATATTTAAATGTATAAACATGAATATTAATCACTAAACATATACAAAAGAGGTCACTTATGGAAGAAAACAACAAAGCAACCATCACAAGAGTTGAGGCACGCGAATACGTTTTTGCACTTCTTTTTGCCAAGGCGTTCTCGCCGGATGAAGCCGCTGACGAATTTTACGCACGTGAAATGGAAAATGCCGAGATCGAGTTCGGCGATCAGATTGATTATGTTCACGACGTATTTTTCGGCATAATGGACACTGCCACGGAGATTGACGAAAAAATTTCCGCCGCCGCTTCGGGTTGGACACTCAACCGTTTATCGAAGGCGACACTTGCTATTATGCGCCTTTGTACTTATGAAATGACGGCGGTTAACGATGTTCCGAAAAAGGTTGCGCTTAATGAGGCGGTTGAGCTTGCGAAAAAGTTTGACGACGATAACGCTCCATCCTTCATAAACGGCGTACTTAACACTATCGCACATTCCTTGCCCGAGCGCGAATGCGACAAATGAAACGCTTTTATATAGGCATCGACACCTCGAACTATACAACCTCATGTGCGCTTTTTGAAGCTTGTGAGGGCAAGTTCTATTCAAACGTGAAGCAGCTCCTCGCCGTTTCGGAGGGTGAGCGCGGACTCAGACAGAGTGACGCGGTTTTTGCTCACATCAAGAATCTTCCGTCGGTTACAGCTGAGGCGCTGGCAGAGCTTGATACAGAGTGCCTTGCCGCTATCGGCGTTTCGGCGACTCCCCGTGATGAGGACGGCTCGTATATGCCCTGTTTCCTTTCGGGAGTTGCGTCGGCAGAGGTGCTTGCGAACGCCATCAAAAAGCCGCTTCACCGCTTTTCTCATCAGGCAGGTCACGTTATGGCGGCGCTCTGGTCGAGTAAGTCCCCCGATCTTTTAGAACGTGAATTTATCGCGTTTCATGTTTCGGGCGGTACGACTGAAATTCTTTCGGTTGGTCCCTCGGGTGTCGGCTTTAAAATAGAAAAGCTCGGCGGCACGGCTGACCTCAATGCCGGACAGGTGATCGACCGCGCAGGTGTTGCGATGGGACTTTCGTTCCCGTGCGGTCCGAAGCTTGAGGAGCTGGCGAAAAACAACACAGAGCCGCTTAAAAAGCCGAAGCTTTCGGTCAAGGGTTGCGCTTGTAACCTTTCGGGCGTTGAAAACAAGGTTTTGCAGATGCTTGATGCAGGAAAGAGCCATGAGTTTATTTCGGCTTATGTGCTTGACTTTGTCGGGCGGACGATCATCGAGCTTACAAAAAACGCACTTGACGGACGTAAGACGCCCGTTCTTTATGCAGGCGGCGTTATGAGCAACACACAAATTAAGGATATGATAAAAAAACAAGGCTTTGATGCAAGATTTGCCGAGCCGAGGTTTTCAAGCGACAACGGTGCAGGATGTGCGCTTCTTTGCGCCGCGGCAGAGGAAGGATGGGAGTTTTGGACGAAATAATAAAATCTGCACACACTCCCGACCTCGGGAATACGGGAAATGACGACCGTGCAGTTATGACGGTTGCACAGCTTAATGCCTACATCAAGGGGCTCATTGATTCAGACAGGATTCTCACGAACGTCATGATCAAGGGTGAGATATCAAATTTCACAAATCACAGAACGGGACATTTTTATTTCACGATAAAGGACCCCGAAAGTCTTATACGCGCGGTCATGTTCAAGAGTGCCGCATCGAAGCTGCGTTTTCTGCCCGAGAACGGTATGAAGGTTATTGCGAGAGGGCGTGTTTCTGCGTTCGTTCGTGACGGACAGTATCAGATATACGTTGAGGAGCTGCAGCCTGATGGAATCGGCAGTCTTTACATCGCCTTTGAGCAGCTGAAGCGTAAGCTCGAAGCAGAGGGACTTTTTTCACCGGCGAGAAAACGACCGCTTCCGAAGATACCGACGCGTATCGGCATTATAACCTCGCCGACAGGTGCGGCAGTGCGCGATATGATAAACATAACAAAACGCCGTTTTCCGTATGCCGCGCTGACGCTTTATCCCTCGCTTGTACAGGGTCCGGATGCGCCGGCACAGCTTGTCGGCGGTATCAATTATTTCGGCGCGGCAAGGAATGTTGACGTTATAATCATCGGTCGCGGCGGCGGCTCGATTGAGGATCTTTGGGCGTTTAACGATGAAATGCTTGCACGTACTGTTGCATCGTGTCCGATTCCCGTTATAAGTGCGGTCGGTCACGAAACCGATTTCACGATATGCGACTTTGCGGCGGACGTTCGTGCTCCCACACCGTCTGCGGCGGCAGAGCTTGCAGTCCCTGATACCGGTGAGCTTATGCGCAAGATAGGCAACATCGTCGGTCATATGGAGCTTGCGCTGACCAAGCGGATATCGGAGGGACGTAATTCACTCGCGACACTTGCAAAAAGCCGTGCACTGACCTCTCCCCAAAATTTCATTGATGACAAGAGAATGGCAGTCCTTTCGCTTTCAAACAGCCTTGAGAGAGAAATGAAGCTCTCGCTGACTACGAAGCGCGGCATATTCGCTTCACGGACGGCTTCTCTTGAGGCGCTCAACCCGATGTCGGTCATCTCGCGCGGATATTCGGCGGTGTTCGATAATTCGGGCAAGCTTATCAAAAGTGTAAAGCAGATCGAAAAGGGACAGCGCTTCACTTTCCGTACAACTGACGGCAGTGTCGTTGGCGAGGCTGTGGACGTGGTTCCCGAAACGTAAAGATAACGGAGGCAAACAGTATGGAAAACAATAATGATATCGCATTTGAAACGGCACTTGCACGTCTTGAGGAGATAGTACGTGCGCTTGACGGCGGAGCGGCACCGCTTGATGAATCGCTTGCGCTCTTTGAGGAGGGCGTGAAGCTTGTGAAGCTCTGCTCAGGTAAGCTTGATGCGGCAGAGCAGAAGGTTAAGGTTCTCGTTCGCGGCGAGGACGGTAATATGGAGGAGCGCGATTTCGCTCCCATGCAGGATGAGAAAAAATGATTACTGATATTGAAAAGCTTTTAGAGCTTGGTGCGGCGGCTGTTGAAGCCGAGCTTGCAGGATATGCCGCAGGTGATGATGACAAATTCGGCGTTATTTACGATGCCGTTCGTTACAGTCTGCTCGGCGGCGGAAAGAGACTGCGTCCTTTTCTCGTTCTCCAGTTTGCACTTCTTGCGGCGAGTGAGAGCGGTGAAGACGGTCAGCGTGCATTCGAGGCGGCACTTCCGTACGCCTGTGCGCTTGAAATGATACATACATATTCGCTTATACATGATGATCTGCCCTGTATGGACAACGACGAGCTTCGCCGCGGTAAGCCGACAAGTCACATAAAGTTCGGTGAGGCTAATGCACTTCTTGCCGGTGACGCACTTCTGACTCGTTCGTTCGGGGTTGCGGCAGGGAACAAGCTGGCGAGTGCCGAGGTCAATTGTCTGGCGGTTTCACTGCTTTCGGAATGTGCAGGTATCGGCGGCATGATCGGCGGTCAGGTGCTTGACCTTATAGGCGAAAACGAAAAATTTGATATGGAAACGCTTGAGCGGCTTCAATCGCTCAAAACGGGTGAGCTGATACGCTGTGCGGCACTTCTCGGCTGTTTTGCAGGCGGAGCATCAACTGCACTTTGCGATGCGGCGGAAAAATATGCGCTCGGCGTTGGCAGGGCGTTTCAGGTTGTTGACGATATTCTCGATGCGGTTGGTGATGAGGCGATTCTTGGTAAGCCTATCGGAAGCGACAAGGAAAGCGGAAAAACGACCTTCCTTTCGTTTATGAGTGTTACCGAGGCACGCGACTATGCGGCGAAGCTTACCGCTGATGCCATTGCGGCTGTCGGTGCTTTTCCCGGAGCTGAAACCCTTTGCGACCTTGCGCGGTATCTGCTCACGAGAGTAAAATAAGAAAGGCGATAAAATGGAGTTTTTAACAGGACTTTTAAAAAATTATGTTCTTGTTTGCGCGGTTGCCGGTTGGTTTGCCGCACAGTTTATAAAATGCATACGTTATATTGTTAAAAATCACAGATTCGATTTTATGATCCTTATGTCATCGGGCGGTATGCCGAGCTCTCATTCGGCAACTGTTTGCGCGATGGTTATTGCGACGGCACGTATTTGCGGAACTCACACTGTCGAATTTGCGCTGTCGGCGATTCTTGCTTTTATCGTTATGTACGATGCCGCAGGAGTCAGACGTGCCGCAGGTGAGCAGGCGAAGGTGCTCAACCGTATCGCTAAGGATATTTCCGAGGGAGACACGCAGTATCTCGACAAGAATCTGAAGGAGTTTATCGGTCACACGCCGTTTCAGGTGCTTATCGGCGGACTTCTCGGTATCGTTATTCCCCTTTTGATACCGGTTTTCTGATATGCGTATTGACAAGCTTTTATTCTCGCGCGGACTTGCAAAAAGCCGTGAAGCGGCACAGCGTATGATACGTGACGGTAACGTCTGTATTGACGGCAAAACAATAACCAAGCCCTCTTTTGAGGCGGATGAGGAATGTGACGTCGAAATTATCGGCGAAACACTCAAATACGTCAGCCGCGGCGGACTCAAGCTCGAACGTGCACTGGATGAATTTTCGATAGATGTAAGCGGTCTTGACTGTATTGACATCGGCGCTTCAACGGGCGGCTTTACAGACTGCTTACTGCAGCGAGGTGCATCCCACGTCCGTGCGGTCGATGTCGGATGCTCACAGCTTGATATAACGCTTGCCTGCGATGAACGTGTCACCTCGTTTGAGGGCGTTAACGCACGGTACTTAAAGCCCGAGGATATCGGCGGCTTATGTGATATGGCGGTGTGTGACGTTTCGTTTATCTCGCTGACGCTTATACTTCCTGTGGTTTCGGGATTGCTTTCGTCGGGCGGACGTTTTGTGGCGCTTATCAAGCCGCAGTTTGAGGCAGGACGTGCAAATATCGGAAAGAACGGTATCGTTAAAGACAGAAATGTACACGCCGAGGTGATAACAAAGGTGATCGATGCGGCGGCAGAGTGCGGACTTCACTGCTCCTCGCTGACTGCATCCCCGATACTCGGCGGCGACGGTAACCGTGAATATTTAGCGGCGTTTGACCGCGTGGGCGGACTTGACCGTGCGCTCATAAAAAAGGTTGCATTCGAATAATCTGCCATAGGATGGTGATTAACTTGAAAATTATCGGGATATGCCCGAGCAGAACAAATGATATAGATTTTATCGGAACCTCAAGGGTTATCGAACAGCTTCACACCAAGGCAGAGCTTATACTGCCCGAGTCGATTGAGCGTGAGGTTCTTCGTGCAATGGGAGACTATGTGCGCGAGAGGGTAAGCTTTGTTGGTGACGATGACTTTTACGACAAGCCGGATGTGCTTATAGTCCTCGGCGGCGACGGCTCGATTCTCAAAGCCGCAAGAAGATGCGCAGGCAGTGACGTTCCGATACTCGGAATAAACCTCGGCAGAATCGGTTATATGGCAGAGCTTGAGCTTGACGAGCTTTCGTTGCTTGACCGTATCGCAGAGGGGGATTACAGAGTTGAAAAACGCATGATGCTCGAAGCGGATATCGGCGGTGAGCGTTTGTATGCGCTTAATGAAGCGGTGGTCGGCGGCGCGTCGATCTTCCGTATCGTTGAAATAGAGCTTTACTGCGACGGCAGTATGGTCAATCATTACCGCGCGGACGGACTCATCACTTCAACGCCGACCGGCTCTACCGCATATTCGATGTCGGCAGGCGGTGCCATTGTCGATCCGAGAATGGACGCGATGATAGTTACGCCGATCTGTTCACATTCACTGAATGCGACGCCGCTCGTTTTTTCGGCAGAATCGGAGCTTATAATGAAGAACGTCACCGAGCGCGAGGAGCAGCTTTATCTGAATGTTGACGGATGTGAAACGCGAACGCTTACATACGGCGAGAGCGTAACACTGCGAAAGGGCGACAAGAGCGCAAGCTTCATAAGGCTTAAGGATGGCGGATTCTATCAGGTGCTTCGCCACAAAATGGCTGATATCCACTGAAAACTGTGAGGTGAGTTAATGAAATACGATCGTCAATCGGAAATAATTTCGCTTATCGGCGAGAAGGAAATCGAAACCCAGGAGGAGCTGCTTGAGGGGCTTCGTTCAAAGGGATACATGGTAACACAGGCGACGATTTCGCGCGATATACGCGAGCTGAAGCTTGTGAAGGTTTCAGCAGGTGCAGGCGGACGTTACAAATATGCTCTGCCGCACCGTGAGGAGAACACGATCAGCAAAAAATACCGTAATTTGCTGATTGAAACGGTTGAGAAGATTGACCGTGCAAACAATATTGCGGTAGTTAAAACCATCGTCGGTATGGCATCGGGAGCTGCGGCGGCGATTGATTCGATGGGACGTGACGATGTTGTCGGAAGCGTTGCCGGTGATGACACGATCATTATTGTTATGCGGACAAACGAGGCGGCACAGTCACTCGTTGACGACCTTAATGAGATAATAAGCACAAAAAGATAAATGACATTAAAACTGAGAGGAGGGATGACGGTTGCTCGCATCACTTCATATTGAAAATATTGCCGTTATTAAATCGGCAGACATAGATTTTCACGACGGTTTTACGGTCCTGACGGGTGAAACGGGAGCAGGTAAGTCGATAATCATAGACAGCCTCGGGCTTATCTGCGGCGCGAAGCAGTCCCGTGAGCTGATACGAAACGGAGAGGACTCGGCGAGAGTGTCCGCGGTGTTCACCGAGCTTAGTGAACAGTCACAGAGAGGACTTGCCGAGCTTGGTATCAATGCCGATGAGGACGGCGTTCTCATGTTTGAGCGAACGATAACAGCGGCAGGTAAATCGACATCCCGTATTAATGGCAGGGTGATCCCCTTATCGCTCCAGAAAGAGGCGATGAAAAGCCTCATTGCGATACACGGTCAGCACGATAATATGGCGCTGCTTGTTCCCGAAAATCACATGACGTATCTCGATGAATTTGCGGATATCGGCAAGGAGCTTGCTGAATATACAGAGAGCTACGACAAATACTGCGAGCTGAACCGACGTATTTCCGAGATTACAAAAAATGAGCGTGAAAAGGCGCAGAAGCTTGAATTTTTGCGTTATCAGATAAATGAAATCGAGGCAGTAAAGCCGAGAGAGGGCGAGGAGGAAAAATTACTCGCAAGGCGCACAAAGCTCGAAAACAGCGAAAAGATCGCCAAGCTTTCGGATATGGTGTATTCACTGCTTTACCGCAACGAAAAGAGTACGGCGGCGCTTGATAAAGTAAACCGTGCGTCACGTGCGCTTGAGGCGTTGGCACCCGTGCTTGACGATGCAGACTCGCTTATATCGCGGCTTGATGCGGTTTCGGGTGAGCTTGAGGATATCGCGCTCACGGTTGATGCGCTGCGTGACGATGAGACAGTCGATCCGACGGCGGAGCTTGATAAAGTTGAAACAAGGCTTGAGGAAATCTCAAAGCTTGAGCGCAAGTACGGTGACACGGTGGAGGAGGTTTTAAAATTCCTCGCGTCGGCAAAGGAAGAGCTTGAAGCAATAGAGCTTTCCGAGGAACGCCTTGCAGAGCTTACGCATGAACGGGGACAGCTTATCCCGATTATGGAAGGTCAGGCAAAGGTTTTGTCGGAGCGAAGAATAGCTGCGGCGAAAAAGCTTGAAAAGATGATCGTTGACGAGCTTTCATACCTCGATATGGGTGGAGTCAGCTTCTCGTGCGGAGTTAAAGCAAGGAGTGGCGACGGTACGCATTACACAGTGCGCGGCATTGACGATGTTGAGTTTCTGATATCAACAAACAAGGGTGAGCCATTGAAGCCGCTTGCGAAGATTGCATCGGGCGGTGAGCTTTCACGAATTATGCTGGCGATAAAGAGCGTACTTGTTAAAGCAGAATCTCCGGGGACGCTGATATTCGATGAGGTTGACACCGGTGTTTCGGGAAAGACCTCGCAAAAGATTGGTATAAAGTTACGTGAGCTTGCAAGGGCAGGCGGTACACAAGTATTCTGCGTAACCCATGCGGCACAGATCGCGGCTCGTGCAGAAAATCATTACCTCATCGCAAAACGCGAGGCAGACGGCAGAGTTTCAACCTCGGTAACGCCGCTTGACCGTGACGGGCGTATAAATGAAGTTGCACGCATTATGGGCGGTATCAACATAACCGACACCCTTATCGAAACGGCTCGTGAGATGGTTGATGAGGTGATATGAGTGGTAGGCGTTAGCGTAAAGGGAGTTACGGTCGCTTTTTGAAAAAAGCTCCGCAAAAACTTTAATGACGCTACCGCTTCACAGAGTGTTTGTGCAGCGCTTCGAAAGTGCTCTCGGTAGTCGGGGCCCGTCTCGCTTCGGCTCCTCCGCCTGCACTCGACTTCCCAACGACCGCATATGGGTTGCCGATTCTATAGCGACATCTTTGGCGTTCTCTGTACAAAAGTTACTTTTATGCCGCAAACAATATTGATGTGGCTGAACGAACGATAACTGCTAAACGGTCGTTGGGATACCGAACGGAGGCGGAGGAGCCGAAGTGAGGAGGGTTCCCAACTACCGAGAGAGCCAAACAGTTTACGAAAACGGCTGTGAAGCGGTAGCGCCCAATAAAGTTTTTTGCCAGGCTTTTTTTCAAAAAAGCCGCGTTTCCCCTATACATCAAAATATAAAAATAACAACAAAAAGGAAGGTACAAAACAATGAAATTATACGAAGAGCTTGTCGAGCGCGGACTTATCGCGCAGGTTACGGATGAAGAACATATCCGCGAGATGATAAACGAGGGTAAAGCGACATTTTACATCGGCTTTGACTGTACAGCCGATTCGCTGACCGCCGGTCACTTTATGGCACTCACACTCATGAAGCGTCTGCAGATGGCAGGCAATAAGCCTATCGCACTCATCGGCGGCGGTACAACCATGATCGGTGACCCCTCGGGACGTACCGATATGAGAAAGATGCTCACCAAGGAGGATATCGACCATAACGCAGAGTGCTTCAAGCGTCAGATGGAGAGATTCATCGAGTTCGGCGAGGGCAAGGCGATGATGGTTAATAACGCCGATTGGCTTTTAAACCTCAATTACGTTGAGCTTCTGCGCGAGGTTGGTGCTTGCTTCTCTGTTAATAATATGCTTCGTGCGGAGTGCTATAAGCAGAGAATGGAAAAGGGACTTTCGTTCCTTGAATTCAACTATATGATCATGCAGTCTTACGATTTTTACTATATGTTCAAGAAGTACGGCTGTAACATGGAGTTCGGCGGAGATGACCAGTGGTCGAATATGCTTGGCGGTACGGAGCTTATCAGAAAGAAGCTCGGTAAGGATGCTTATGCGATGACCATCACGCTTCTCACAGACTCAAACGGTAAGAAGATGGGTAAGACAGCAGGTAACGCTGTATGGCTTGATCCCAATAAGACCTCGCCGTTCGATTTCTTCCAGTATTGGCGTAACGTCGGCGACGCGGACGTGCTCAAGTGTATCCGTATGCTGACCTTCCTGCCTATGGAGCAGATCCGCGAGATGGCAAACTGGGAGGGTGCACAGCTTAATAAGGCGAAGGAGATTCTCGCTTATGAGCTTACCAATATGGTTCACGGCAAGGAGGAAGCTGACAAGGCACTCGAGGCTGCACGTGCAGTGTTCGCAGGCGGCGGTTCGAGCGAGAATATGCCCACAACCGAGGTCGAGGCAGTTGACACCTCCGTTGTTGACCTGCTTGTTGCAGGTAAGCTTGCTCCGTCAAAGGGTGAGGCAAAGCGTCTCATTCAGCAGGGCGGTATTTCGGTTGACGACGTTAAGGTTGAGCGTTTTGATGCAGTCGTTGAGGGCGCGAAGCTTGCCGAGGGCGTTATCATCAAGAAGGGTAAAAAAGTATTCCACAAATTTATTGCAAGATGAAAAAATATACGACACTCCTCTTTGATGCAGATATGACGCTGTTCGATTTCGACGGCGCGGAAAAGGTGGCTTTCGGTATAGTTATGTCATCCCACGGCATACAATATAGTGATGCGGATTTTGAGCGTTACAGAGAGATGAACTCGAAGCTTTGGGAGATGTACAGCCGCGGCGAGATAACCAAGGAGCGTTTGCAGGACACCAGGTTCGGTATGTTTTTTGAAACGCTTGATAATCCGCCTTCGCTTGACGGTAAGAGCGTTAACAAAGAATATGTCAGTGCTCTTGCCGACTGTTCCGAGCTTCTTGACGGTGCGCTCGAGCTTTGCCGTAAGCTTTCGGAAAAATACGAAATGTACATCGTTACAAACGGCGTTTCACAAACGCAGAAAAAGCGTTTCTATGCTTCGCCGATATGCAAGTGCTTTAAAGATATATTCGTTTCCGAGGATGCAGGCGCACCAAAGCCGATGCGTGAATATTTCGACTATGTTTTCGCGCGTATAGGTGAAGACAAAAAAGAGGGAAGCGTTATCATCGGCGATTCACTGACAAGCGATATCGCAGGCGGTAACAATTTTGGAATTGACACGTTCTGGTTTAACCCGAGCGGTAAACAAAACACAACAGATATAATCCCGACAAAGACGGTTGAAAGTTACTCGGAATTACTTGAACTGCTACTCTAAGGAGAAACTATGAACTACACTCGCGCACTCTCGCGCATGACGGATGCAAAAATTGAATACAGCGAAAATACACCTCTTGCACCCTTTACGAGCTTTCGTATTGGTGGGCCGGCGAGAATTGCAGTGTTCCCAAAGTCGTGCGATGAAGCGGTTACTGTGTTTGGCATTCTCCGCGAGGAGACTGTTCCGGCGGTTATTCTCGGAAACGGCACTAATGTCCTCATTTCTGACGACGGTTATAACGGTGCGGCGGTGATACTTTCGGGACTGCGCTCGTGTACGGTTTCGGATGGTATGATAAGTGCAGATGCAGGTGTACCGCTTACGTCTCTTGCGCTGACGGCGGCGAAAAACTCGCTTTCGGGACTTGAATTTGCATACGGTATTCCCGGAACGCTCGGCGGCGCGATCTATATGAACGCAGGTGCATACGGCGGCGAGATGTCGCAGGTTATTGTTTCGAGCAGATATTATGACCTTGCAAGCGGAGAATGTGGCGTTACCATTGGTGCGGCGCATGAGTTTGCATACCGTCACAGCGTTTATATGGACAGCACAAAGGTTATCCTTTCGGCGACTATACAGCTCACGCCGGGACAGCGAGACTACATTGAAGAACGAATGAACGGTTATATGTCCAAACGACGCGAAAAACAGCCGCTTGAATATCCGAGCGCAGGCAGTACCTTCAAGCGCGGTAACGGTTTTATAACCTCGCAGATTATTGATGAGGTTGGACTTAAGGGACGAAGTGTCGGTGCGGCGGAGGTTTCCGAAAAGCACGCGGGATTTGTCATCAATAAAGGCGGTGCGACGGCAAAGGATGTCCTTGGGCTTATTGACATTATAAAAAAAGAGGTCAAGGAAAAGACCGGACACGATATTGAATGTGAAATAAGATATATCGAGAGCTAAAGCAAAGGGAGCAAAAAACGTGGAATTTTTGATAATTACGGGAATGTCCGGCGCGGGAAAATCGCAGGCGGCAAATACGCTTGAGGATCTCGGCTGGTATTGCATTGATAATATGCCGACTCAGCTTATACCGAAGTTCGCGGAGATATACAGCGCGACACCGGGTAAGCTTGATAAGGTTGCGTTTATAGTTGACATACGCGGAGAGGTTGAGTTTGACACGCTTTTTGCGGAGCTTGATGTTCTGCGCTCACAGGGCTTTAACTGCAGAACGGTATTCCTCGAATGTGCCGATGATGTTATAATCAGCAGATACAAGTTCACAAGACGCACGCATCCGCTCGTTGCGGCACAGAATATCAGTATTTCCGATGCACTGAAGACCGAGCGCAACATTTTAGCGCCGGTAGTACAACGTGCGGATTACACTATTGATACGACAAAGTTAACTCCCGTTCAACTGAAAGAAAAAATCCTCGGAATCGTTAACGCCGAGGAGGGAAACGGGCTGCTTGTTACGTGTATGTCGTTCGGCTTCAAGCACGGTGCGGCAGTTGAGGCAGATCTCGTTTTCGATGTGCGTTGTTTTGCGAATCCTTATTATCATGATGAATTAAAATCGCATACGGGACTTGAAGAATGTGTACGCAGCTTCGTTTTCTCGCATGAAGAAACAAACACATTTGTAGCAAAGCTCTGCGATATGATTGATTATCTCCTGCCGCTTTACACCCGTGAGGGTAAAACACAGCTTATAGTCGCCATCGGATGTACGGGCGGCAAACACCGTTCTGTTGCGATATGTGAATCCCTTGCGGCGCATATACGTCAGGGCGGTCACAAAACGGTTACGATACACAGAGATATTACAAAATAATCTGTCGGGTGAACTCCCGGCATATGGGAGGAAGCCATGTCTTTTGCAAAGGATACCAAGGCGAGTCTCGTTTCGCTTTCGGAATCAATGAAGCATGATTGCTGCAGACGTTCGCAGTTATACGGAATATTATGGGCATCGGGAATATTTAACCGCTCACGAATAAAGCTTGTAACGACGAGCGAGGAGCTTGCAAGCCTCACGGTGAAGTGGCTGCACGACCAGCATATGATCGAGGGAAATCTTTATATCACCGATAAAAAAAGCGGAGATGCGGACGAGCGGCGAAGCTGTAAAATAACGGTCGTTCAGAAAAAGGAGCTTGAGAGGCTTTTCCGTGCGCTTAAATATTCAGAGGAGCAGAGCGAGAGCGAGATAAATCCCGAGGTGTTCCGCTGTCAAAATTGTACGGCGGCGTTTCTTCGCGGTGCGTTTCTCGCGGCAGGCACGCTGACCGATCCCGACAAGGGCTATCACCTTGAAATGAATTTTATCGACAAAGCCTCGGCGGACAAGCTTTCCGAGCTGCTTTCCATGCTTGGGCTTGAAGCCAAGATGACCGTGCGTAAAACGGAGCACGTGATCTATTATAAAGACAGCGAAAGTATTGAAAATTTCCTTGCCTTAATCGGTGCGAACAATGCGGCGTTCACGATAATGAATAAAAAAATCGAGCGTGAGCTTCGTTCCGATATGAACCGCATCGCAAACGGCGAGGTTGCAAATATTGAAAAAACCACCAAGGCGGCAGGTGCACAGATAGCCGCCATAAAGGCACTTAAAGCAAGCGGAGAGCTTGAGCGTATGCCGGACGAGCTTCGTATTACGGCTTATCTGCGGCTTGAAAACAGTGACGCTTCGCTGATAAGGCTTGCTGAGCTGCATAACCCACCGATAACAAAATCGGGAGTTAATCACAGACTCAAAAAAATTCTTGAATGGAAGTCGGCTGACTGATGAGAATATTTCTGATTTGATTTTGCGTTACAGCAGAGAAACCGCAGTAAAAGGCTCCCTCCGAGAGGGAGCTGTCGCCGCAGGCGACTGAGGGTGTGTGTGTCACAAAAACAGGCATCTGAGACAGAAAGGTATCACTTTCAGTCGCATTGACTCCTTCCGTCACGCTTCGCGTGCCACCTCCCTCCGAGAGGGAGGCTATGGTTTGCTCAATTTCATTGTGAATACAAAAGGCAATCGGATAAAAACATAAACAAGAGGAAACACAAAATGCCTGATTTCGTACATCTTCATCTGCACAGTGAATACAGTCTTCTCGACGGTGCCTGCCGCATTGCCGAGATACCTCGCCGCGCCAAGGAGTGCGGTCACGGTGCAGTTGCGCTGACGGATCACGGCGTTATGTACGGTGCGGTGGCGTTTTACAATGCCTGCAAAGCAGAGGGCGTGAAGCCGATAATCGGCTGTGAGGTTTACCTTGCAAAACGTACACGCTTCGACCGTGACCACGAGGAGGACAGCGGAAGCTATCATCTCATTCTCCTCTGCAAAAACGAAATCGGTTATAAGAACCTCATTTATATGGTGACGAGCGCATTCAAAGAAGGATTTTATTCCAAACCGCGTATCGACATGGAGCTGCTTGAAGCTCATCACGAGGGACTTATTGCAATGTCCGCCTGTCTTGCAGGATTTATTCCGAGGGCGATCATTAACGGCGAGACCTCACTTGCACGTGAGCACGCAGAGCGAATGAAGTCGATCTTCGGCGAGGACTATTACCTCGAGCTTCAGGATCACGGACTTGAAGAACAAAAGCTTGTAAATCGCGAGTTGATCAAGCTCTCGCACGAGCTTTCAATTCCGATGGCGGCAACGAACGATGCCCACTATCTCCGCCGAAAGGATGCCGACACACAGGCGATACTCATGTGCATCCAAACGGGTAACGTCATAACAGACGGTAGACCCCTTGGCTTTGAAACAGACGAGTTTTATTATAAAACCACAGAGGAAATGAGCGCACTGTTCGGATATCTCGACGGTGATCCGCTCGGAAGCCCGATAGAGAATACAGCACGAATTGCCGAAAAATGCAATTTCGACTTTGATTTTTCAAAGCTCTATCTTCCGGCTTTCACACCACCTGACGGACTTTCCTCGCCCGAATATCTGCGCTCTTTAAGTGCAGAGGGACTTTCAAAGCGTCTCGCTACTGGAAGAATCAAGTATTCAGACAAGCATCCCGAGAGCGAATACATGGAGCGAATCGAATACGAGCTTGACGTTATAGTGAGGATGGGTTACGCCGATTATTTCCTTATAGTTCAGGATTTTGTCGGTTATGCGAAGAAAAACGGTATACCGGTCGGTCCGGGACGTGGTTCGGGAGCAGGAAGCCTTGTTGCGTTTCTGCTTGGAATCACTGACCTTGATCCGCTCCATTTTGAGCTGCTGTTTGAGCGCTTCCTCAATCCCGAGCGAGTCAGTATGCCCGACTTTGATATAGATTTTTGTTATAACAGGCGCGATGAGGTTATCGACTATGTGCGCCGCAGATACGGTGACGATCACGTTGCGCAGATCGTAACCTTCGGTACTATGGCGGCACGTGCGGCGGTGAGAGACGTCGGCCGTGCGCTTGATATGTCTTATGCCGAATGTGACACGGTTGCAAAAAATATACCGCGTGCACTTGATATGACGCTTGACAGTGCACTTAAAATCAGCAAAGAGCTTCGCGAGATGTACGAGGATTCGCCGCAGGTTAAACGCCTTATCGACACGGCGCGTGACCTTGAGGGTATGCCGCGTCACGCATCGACTCATGCGGCAGGAGTCGTTATAACCGACCGACCCGTGCACGAATATGTACCGCTTTCGATGAACGGTAACGTGCCGGTGACGCAGTTTGATATGGACACCTCTGCAAAGCTTGGACTTCTTAAATTCGATTTTCTTGCCTTGCGGTATCTCACCATAATTTCCGACACGGAAAAGCAGATTCGCGAGCGTATACCAAATTTTGACGTCGAAGCTTTACCGCTTGACGATAAGGCGGCATATGAGCTTATTTCCTCCGGTAACACGGACGGCGTTTTCCAGCTTGAATCGGGCGGTATGCGTCAGATGTTAACGCAGCTTCGTCCCGACTGCATCGAGGATATCATCGCCGCGATCTCACTTTACCGTCCCGGCCCGATGGACTCGATACCGAAATACATCGAAAATCGCAAAAACCGCGATAAGATAACCTACAAAACGCCGCTTCTTAAGCCGATACTCGACGTCACATACGGCTGTATGGTTTACCAGGAGCAGGTTATGCAGGTCTGCCGAAGCGTTGCAGGCTATACGTTCGGACGCGCCGACCTTGTTCGGCGAATGATGGCGAAGAAAAAAGCCGAGGATATGGAGCGTGAGCGTGCCGTATTCGTTGAGGGTGCAGGGAAGAATGGCATATCCGAGGATGTTGCAAACGAGCTGTTTGACGAAATGTCCGGCTTTGCTTCGTATGCGTTCAACAAGAGTCACGCGGCGGCTTATGCGATAATTTCATACCGTACCGCTTATTTAAAGAGTCACTATCCTTGCGAATACCTTGCCGCGCTCATGACCTCCGTTATGGGAAGTGCCGTCAAGACTGCGGAATATGTTGCCGAATGTAACCGTTACAAAATAAATATTCTTCCGCCCGATATAAACGAATCGACTGCCGCTTACCGTGCGATCGTGACAGAGGACGGCAGTTATATCCGTTTCGGTCTGCTTGCTCTTAAAAATCTCGGCGAGGGATTTATTGAGAGGATCGTTACCGAGCGGCGTATACGTCCGTTTAGCTCGTTTGAGGATTTCATTGAGCGTATGTACGGGCAGGATATGAACAAGCGGCAGGTTGAGGCGCTCATCAAGAGCGGCACGTTTGACAGTCTCGGCGTTTACCGAAGCAGGCTGCTTCTCACCTATGAGCAGATAATTGATCACTATCAGGAGCGCAGTCGGGTGAACGTTGAGGGACAGCTCGACCTCTTTTCAATGGGACTTGACGATAGCATCAAGGCAGATGCTTTCAAGTATCCCGACATTCCGGAGCTTGCGTTCAGAGATAGACTGCGGCTCGAAAAGGAAGTCTCTGGAATATACTTCTCGGGACACGTCCTTGAAGATTATCGTAAGCATATCGAAAAAATATCACCCTCGGGAATAAGCGATATTTTGGCGTCATTCTCGGATGAGAGTGAATCCGATGAAGCTTTTTCCGATAAACAAACGGTAACGGTCTGCGGAACGATTGCAAGACGGCAGACAAAGGTTACCAAGGCAGGCGCGCAGATGGCGTTCCTGACGCTTGAAGACCGGTTTGGTGAAATCGAGGTTGTTGTTTTCGCAAAGACCTTTGAAGAAATCGGGCATATGCTGATGGCTGATGCCGTGGTTTGCATTGTCGGTCAGATATCCATACGCGAGGATGAAGACCCGAAGATACTTTGTCAGACGGCATTTTTGCTCGACGACAACGAGCATTTTAACGGCGAATCTTCACTGCCCGAGATGAAGCGTTTCGCGGGACGAGGCACATATCAACAAAACAGACCGCAGGTGCAGCCGTCGCCTATGCCACCGTCTCCACAGCCGACGAAGCAAGAAGTGTCAGCTCACGCGGTGAGTCAGACTGAGACGGTTTATCATGTGAGCGGCAGACGTGTACCGCCGACGGTACGTACCGCCCCGAATGCAGTACAACAGAATGACACTTTGACAGAGAAGAATGTCCCATCGCCTATGATGACATCACCGCAGAGGATATATCTTCGCGTTGAATCAACAAGCGAGGACGACAGAAGCTTTATGAAGGCGCAGAATCTCTGTTACATTTTCTGCGACGGTACTTCGGAAATTATTTTTTACGATAAATCAACGGGTGAATATAAACGCATGACGGGTGTACGTCTTGCTGCATCACTGTTTGTTGTCGGTGAGCTTAAGGCACTCCTCGGTGATGATAATGTGGTTATAAAACAGGAGGTTAAAAAATGAGTATTTTTTCAAAAAAGAAGGACGAGCCCAAAAAGAATTATAAATATCGGAAAATCACGACTGCTGCCAAAATTTCATCTCCGATTCTTAAGGGACTTTATTACGCGTTTTTCGTTGGACTTTTTCTCCTTGCGATAATTGCTTTGATAATGCTCTTTGTAAATTCGGCGCCGGAGGATATGATGCTGCCTCCGTATATGAGCTTTAACGGGAATGAATACTCGGTAACAATCGGAAACGGTATATGTGTTATCGACGACACCGTCGGAACCTGGGATATCAAAACGGTTGTTTATGCCGAGCTCATGATGCTTGCGGCGATATTCTGCATCCTCGCTCCGACGACGCTTTTCTTATCAAAGCTTGCGAAAAATATCGCAAAGGATGATGAATATAATCTGAAAAATCCGCGTTATGTGATTTATATCGGTCTTTCGGTTATGGTCGGCGGAACATTCATCGCTCTTATACGAAGCTTTTATAATTATCTTCTTGTCAAAACCTTTGTGAGCGATCCCGATGCGATAAAATATGCGTTCGATTTTGACCTTGGCGCAATTGCACTCGGCGTGCTTATAATAGTGTTTGCTTATATTTACGGCAGTGTATGCGAGCGTAATTTCACCGAACAGCCCGTGGAAGAGCCAAAAAAAGATATAGAGCCTGTTTGAAATTTTCATACTGTGGGATGATAATTCATAAAAATTTCATTATATTGCGCTATAATTATTGAAACAAAATCATTCCCGATTTCGTCTGTTATCATAAATAACCTTGTTTTGGAAAGGGATTTTTAAATTGAACAGTAAGCAAAGAAAAAACGATAAAAAGAAGAAAACCGATTGGTCCGGAGAGGCTGCGGCTTCGGGTAAGCTTGCGGGCAAGATCATCGGACGGATATTTTCCTATATCCTCAACGCCCTGCTGACGCTTCTGCTTATCGGTTTTATAACCGGTATAATTGTTGCAACCGTTTTTGCGGTTTATGTTAAAAACTACATCGACCCGACGATCGACCCTTCGATTTTCCGTATGAATTCAAGCCAGACAACCAAGATTTTCTATATGAACTATACCGACCGCGAAAACCGTATCGGCAGCATGGTGGAAATCAAGGACGAACAGCTTTACGGCTCGGAAAACAGCGTTTGGGTTCCTTATACGCAGATTCCGGAAAACCTCGTTGACGCATTTGTCGCAATCGAGGATAGGCGATTCTGGACGCATAAGGGTGTTGACATCTGGCGTACAGGCGGTGCGATACTCGGTTATTTCGGTTTCCCCGTTGGCGATAAATCGGGCGGCGGTTCATCAATAACCCAGCAGACAATCAAGAATCTCACCGATGAAAAGGATTACACACCTCAGCGTAAGATTCAGGAGATACTGCGTGCGCTCAATCTTGAAAAACAGCTTGACAAAACGCAGATTCTTGAATTATATCTCAATAATATTTACCTCTCGCAGAACTGTTACGGTGTTCAGGCGGCGGCGTATACCTATTTTAACAAGGACGTTTCCGAGCTGACGCTTATCGAATGTGCGGCGATCGCTTCGATAACAAACTCGCCGACGAGATACGATCCGATTCAGAACCCCGATAAACAGGCTGAGAGAAGAGACGGTATTCTTGAGGAGATGCTCGATCAGGGCTATATCACCAAAGAAGAATTTGACAGCGCATACGGAAAAGAGCTGGAGCTCGATTACCAGGGACGCGCAAAGGATGCCGCGGTAACCTCAAACTCGTGGTATACCGACCAGGTTATGCGCGAGGTGGCTAATGCTCTCGTTAAAGAAAAAGGCTACAGCCTTGAAATGGCTTACAACCTTATTTACACGGGCGGCTTGCAGATAATAACGCTCCAGGATCCCGAGGTGCAGGCAACGCTTGAGGAGGTTTACGCGAGCGATTCAAACTTCCCGAGAACCAACAATGCAGTTCAGCCCCAGTCATCAGCGGTCATCGTTGATCCGGCAACGGGTGACGTACTCGGTCTTGTCGGTGCGCGCGGAGCGAAGGAAGCGAATCTGCTTCTTAATAAGGCAACCGAAACGACACGTTCTCCCGGTTCGTCAATAAAGCCGCTGTCGGTATATGCGCCGGCGGTTGAATATGGGCTCATCAATTACGGAAGCGTTTACGACGATGTTCCGGTTATGTTCAATTATGCGGACACTGACGAGGAGAAGCTTAACCCATCAGCATGGCCGAAGAACCTGCCCGAGGTTTACGGCGGACTTACGACTGTAAACGATGCGGTTACACGTTCTGTTAATACCGTTGCCGTTCGTATTCTTCAGGAGCTTACGCCGGAGACTTCGTTTGATTTTGTTAAAAACAAGCTTCAGATGCACAGCTTCATTGAATATGCAGAGCTTTCGGGAGGCGTTGGAATTACAGACAAGGATTTATCGGCACTCGCGCTCGGCGGTATGAACTACGGCGTCACCAATCTTGAAATTACGGCTGCATATCAGATATTTGCCAACGGCGGCATATACAACAAACCGCGTACATGGCTTCGTGTGCTTGATTCCGATGGCAATGTTATTCTTGAGAACAAAGCGGAAAGCTATATTGTTATAAGTGAGCAGACGGCCTCGATTATGACCAAGATGCTCGAAAACGTTGTCAATCGCGGTACTGCAACTTCGGTAACCCTCAAGAGTAAGATTGACTGCGCCGGCAAAACGGGTACAACCTCGAGCGACGTTGACCGTTGGTTCATCGGATACACTCCGTACTATGTCGGCGGAATTTGGTTCGGTTACGAAATCCCGCAGACTCTCGGAACACTTGCGTGGAACCCCGGTACGGTCACATGGGATATCATTATGACCAAGCTTCACGAGAAGTATCTTAACGGAAGCGAGCCGATTAAATCTTTTGAAACGGCGGATGGCGTTATCACTGCAACTTACTGTAAGGATTCCGGTAAGCTGATGAGCTCAGCCTGCTATGCCGATCCTCGCGGAAACCGTGCTGAGACGGGTTATTTTACCACTGCGACTGTCCCGACCGAGTTCTGTGACCGTCATGTTATGGTGGAATACGATATTGTCACAGGCGGTGTGGCTCATGACGGATGTCCTGCCGAAAATATCAAGAGTGTCGGTCTTTTGAAGGTTGAGCGCACTTTCCCGATGAATGTCAAGGTTACGGATGCACAGTACACTTATCGTGAGGTTCACGAGGGAGTGACGATGCCGACTGTGGGCGATGTTCCATTCTATGTCGGGCTTTACGGCGATGGCGAATATCCCGGTTACAGCGGCACTAACGGAGCTCGCTTCTATAACAGTTACTGTTACGAGCATCACATCGACGAGCCCGAGCCGGATGACACGGATTTTGAAGATCCGGATGACACGGCAGATGAGGACACCGGATATGAGGATACCGATCCCGAAGAATATCCGACTTTGCCGGATGACACATCCTCTGAACCGGACGAAACAGAGCTCTCTCAGGAATAATACTTTTTTATGAATTAATTCAAGCGTCACCTCATACATTTGGTGTGAGGTGATTTTTTATGTCGTATATTAAAAAATTTAAGCGTAAAATTTCCTGTGAGTTACGCTCGGAGCTTTCGCGCATCAATTTTCGCTGTGTTATAATCGGGGCTGTTATAATTCTCATCTGCGGCGTACTCAGCGCGATTGTTGCCGGCCCGACCACGCTTTACCGTGAGCTTGAACGTCCGCCGCTTTCGCCGCCTGCCTTTCTTTTTCCGATAGTGTGGACGGTTCTTTACATACTTATCGGAGGTGCGGCAGGTGCAATTGCCTGTTCTTGTGAACGTTCGCTCGAATCCGAAAAATATAAGGGACTGCTCTTCTTTGTCATCATGATGGTTTTTAATTTCATCTGGTCGCCGCTTTTCTTTGGTGCAGGCGCGTTTTTTGCAGCGTTTTGCGCGATTATTGTAATGATAATACTGACGGCGTTCATTATTATTTTCTTTTCGCGTATTTATAAGATTGCGGCGGCGATTATGGTTTTGTATCTTGTGTGGCTTTTCTTTGCCGCTTATCTGAATTTGGGAATTATAATTCTCAATTAGCTTTTCAAAAAAACGTAAAATTTCTCTTGACAAATTTAGAATAAAATAGTATAATATATCCATAAGCTGTATGAAAACGTGTGAATTATCGTTCACACCGTGCTTATACTAAATCAGGAGGATATTTAAAATGAAATTTACACGTATTTTAGCTCTTGCACTTGTTGGCGTTATGCTCGCTCTTTCCATGGTATCGTGCGGCGGTTCCGATGTGACAAACGTAAAGCTCAAGATTTCGGTTCCGTCTGAGGATGATCCGACAAAGACAACTGATTTTTTTGCTGACGGAACGATAGACGTTGAAGTCCCCGGCAAGAATCCGACTGTTGTTGATGTTCTCAGAGTTACCGAAGGCGATTACGACATTGTATATGACATTGAAGAAAGCGAAAACGGAAGAACCACTCTCAAGGGCGTTGACGACTATAAGACATACACCGACGAGGAAACAGGTCTTTACTATGCTTGGCATTTCACCATCAACGGTGAAATTCCGGAAGGTCACGCAGGTGCACTCACTGTTGCCGAGGGCGATGTTATCGAATACATCTTCGAACAGGTAGATACAGAAGAATAATCTTGAAAATAATTTAGGGAGGACGTTTGGTTCTCCCTTTTTTGTTTTCCGTTATGATATTTTTATATTATGCGGTAATATTTTCTCCGACCTATAAATATAATGTAACAACTGAAAATAAATCGGAGGAATTAAACTATGTTTGTATATTCACTCAGAGGAAGTACACTGAAATTCTTTGGTGTTACCGTGATTGCACTGGCGGCACTTGTGACACTACTTGTATTCATTCCTGCCGCAGAGCCGGCAATGTCAGACGGCGTACTTGAAACGGTTGAAAAGGTGAAGTTTGACAAGATAAAAAGTGCCGATGACCGAATCGAGTTTCTGCGTCAGTTTGGCTGGGAGGTGGATTCCACACCGGTTGAGGAGGCTCGTGTGACGATACCTGCGGAGTTTGATAAGGTTTATCAGAGCTATAACGAGCTGCAGAAAAAGCAAGGTTTCGATCTCACTAAATATCTTAAAAAGGATGTTATGCGATATACATACCGCGTTACAAACTATCCCGATTACACCGGAGAGGTTTATGTTAATTTTCTTGTTTACAAAAACAAGGTGATCGGCGGTGACGTATGTTCGGCAGATGCAAACGGTTTCATCCACGGTCTTGACCGTAATATTGAATTCTAATTATGGTTAAATAAATTTTGTTTATTGCTTCGCATTCTCACATCACTGCGCCAAAGAAACAATGAAGCTACGTCGGCGGCTCTGCAGCTTCATTGCTTCTTTAGTGCAATGTGCGGCGGTAAATGTTAAAAGATAATTTTATATATACAAAAATGGAGCTGTCTGTGTTTGTAAGACAACTCCGATTCTTTATTAAGTGTATTTATATTCGATTTGACTGTATAACTGCCAAAGCGTGTTTACCGTGTAAGCAAGCCAGATGCCGGTCATTATGAACGGGACAAGCCAGAATGCGGCGTTTATGTCGGCTCTCATGAAATTGTACACCGCATTTGTGCAAAGCGCGATGACGAAAAGTACCGCGCTTATGATGATGCTGTTTCTTATCGAGTGCAGGTGGTTTTCGTATATGGTGATCAAACGCTTATCCTTTATGTCGGGATCGGGAGAGAGGTGCGCTTTGGCAAGCTTGATTATTTCGTGGAGAACGATGAGCGTTGTGAGTCCCATCACGATGTGCTCGATGACGGACAGTGTCACACAGAGGTTATAGAGCTCGACAACTTCGGGATCGGCAACGCCGAGCGTTATTGCGCGTAGGTCGTATTTTACCGAGAACGTAAACGATACGGCAAACGTCACCGCCGAGACAAGGGCAAATATAACCGATGCGGCAATTGATACACCTGAAACCGACGATAACTTTTTCAGCTTCAGCAGGGCGGATATTATGAACAGTGCGCCGATAAATGTTGGTATTACGTTAACGCTGTCAAACCATATATTCAGGAAAAAGACGAAGCCTGCAACTAAAAATACAATCGCGGTATGCAGCCTGCGGCGTATACTGATTCCGACGTTTTCGGTGATTTCGAGGTCGTAATCGTGAAGTATACGTTCAAGAAAAGGCGTATCCTTTGATATACGGTTTATATACGGAAGTGTATTGATGAGCCAAAGGATTCCGATGAGAAGCGACAGGAGTACCCCTGCGAGGAGGAAAAGGTTCTTATACTGTGACAGGTCAAATTGTGGAGTTGAGGTTATGTAACCGGAATATTCATAGCTCGAAAGGGAAGTGAGCTCCGGAATGAGGCAGAGTGCCGATTTTGATATGAAGAAAATATTCGTCAAAAGTCGAAGGTCCTTGAGTCCGTTAAATACCGCTTGACCGTCGAAGCGTGTTCCGAAATATTCAAGTCCGTCAAAGATACGTCCTGCGGCGGGAATTGCGTATATCAGCTCGATGAGTATAAACGCGAATGTCAGCAGGAGCGTGAATGTGTCATCCCTCATGATCGGAATGAGAATGATCGCCGGAAGCTTTATTAGCATATACCAGCGAAGCTTACCGATGCCCTGTACTGCATCTGCTATGTTAGGACAAAGATCTGCCCATTTTTCGAGTCCCTTAAGTAAAAACATATAGCCGAAAAAGTCGGGCAGAATGTCAACAATATTGATGCACGGATTGAATAAGAAAATGACAGCGGCGATGAAATATCCGTATCCGAGACGTTTTTTCGGCGATATGGCGTTATGTTTCGTTTTTTCGTTCACCATATTAGATACCCTTCCTTTGTCTTATTTTTTATTTCGCTTTGTCCATGCGATGATCTTATCAAAAACGTCCTCATGGTATGGCATATCCTCGTCGCCCTCGAGACAGATTCTCGCATAACAGGAGAAAATCAGCGCGAGGTTTACAAGGATACATACATATTCAAGCAGTCTTGAAAACAGCCCGACATAGGCTACAACCGTGCGAAATTCATCGCCGATTACGATGCCAGATGCCATCAATATCTCGGATATACCCGAAAACATCATTGCCGCTCCGAAAACAGCGGTCACTGTTATTCTTCTCACTGCGGCACGTGCGAGTTTTGGGAGCTCGACTTCGTTTGACAGACGGTAGATTCCGAGAAACAGTGTGATTGAATATATACAGAGCGCGAGCTTTGATAAAAGTGTGATTAAATATACGCAGATTGTACCTATTGATGCCGGATCGGAATTTGCAAAAGTGTCAGCCGCGGGTACAAAATTCAGCACGAGCATAGCGGCAGAGAACAAGGACAACAGTATAAGCGTATACTTTGCCGCTTTGAACGACTTATTTTCGGGACAAAACTGTATTAATCGCTTTATGGCCGCAAACATTAAAATGCATCCGATAATTGATAGGTTCGGAAGCATATTGATAGTGTCGAGCGGATAAAACAGCAGGAAAAAATATCCGATAAAGAGAAATCCAAATCCCATATGTAAAAATCCTTTTTTAACTGCGCCCCCACAGTGAGAGCGCAGTCGTTTTTTATGATATTATTCTGCAGCTTCGGTGTTACCGCCACCGCAGCACTTCTTATATTTCTTTCCGCTTCCGCAAGGGCAGGGATCGTTACGGCCCACCTTGGGAGTTGTGCGTGCAGTCGGGCTGACGATACCGGTTTGAGATGCGGAGCCGCGAGTTGCCGCTGCCGGACGAGTCTGTGCACCGCCTGCAAATCCCTCGCTTGTTGCTTTTGCAACCTCGACACGTTTGATTTCTGTGTCACGGCGAGGCGATATGGCGAGAATCATACGGGTTGTGTCCTCACGTATCTGTGCAATCATGTCGTCGAACATATCACCGCCGGCAAAACGGTATTCGTTAATGGGACTGCGCTGTGCATATGCTTGGAGTCCGACAGAGCTGCGCAGATCGTCCATCGCGTCGATGTGATTCATCCAGTTCTGGTCAACCGCACGCAGAAGCACCGCACGTTCAATTTCGCGCATTCTGTCGCCGAACTCGGCTTCCTTGGTTTCATAAAGCTTATTTGCACGCTCGCGGAGAAGATTCTTGATGTCATCCTTGTTGAGCGATGCGCGTTCTTCGTCGGTATATTTGAAGTCATCCTCACGGCAGAGCAGACCGAAGAAGTGCGAGCGGATCGCGTCGATATTCCATTCTGCGGGATTTTCGGAAACGGTGTGCGTGTCAACGCCGACTTCGATGGTTTCGTCGATCATGCCGCGTACGGTTTCACGCAGATCTGCACCGTCGAGCACCGAACGACGCTGCTTATAGATGATTCCGCGCTGCTGATTCATAACGTCGTCATATTCGAGGACGGTCTTACGGCGCTGGAAGTTCTGGTCTTCAAGACGCTTCTGCGCGCCCTCAATTGCATTGGAGAGGATATTCGCGTCAATCGGCTGATCATCTTCAAGCCCAAGGCGTTCAACCATACCTATAACGCGTTCGCTTCCGAAAAGACGCATAAGGTCATCCTCAAGCGAGAGGAAGAAACGCGATTCACCGGGGTCACCCTGACGTCCCGAACGTCCGCGCAGCTGGTTGTCGATGCGGCGGCTTTCGTGACGCTCTGTACCGATTATAAAGAGACCGCCTGCCTCGCGTACCTTATCTGCCTCGGGTGCGATTTCGAGCTTGTATTTTTCGAGTGATTCGTGATATTTCGCGCGTGCTTCGATAACGGTTTCATCATCTGTGTTAGCCATTCCGGTCGCAACAACGATGACAGATTCATCATAGCCCAGCTTGCGCAGGTCATTTTTTGCCAAGAATTCAGCATTACCGCCGAGCATGATATCCGTACCGCGTCCTGCCATATTTGTTGAAATGGTGACCGCGCCGAGCTTGCCTGCCTGCGCAACGATCTCCGCTTCTTTTTCGTGATACTTCGCATTAAGAACGACATGAGGAATTCCGTTAAGCTTAAGCTTCTTCGAAAGCTCCTCGGATTTTTCGATTGAAACAGTACCGACAAGTACCGGCTGTCCCTTTTCGTGACAGGTCTTTATCTGCTCAACAATTGCGTTATATTTACCCCTGATGTTCTTATAAACCGCGTCACTGTGGTCTTTACGGATCATAGGCATATTTGTCGGAACTTCAACAACGTCAAGAGAATAGATCTCGCGGAATTCGTTTTCCTCGGTCAGCGCAGTACCGGTCATGCCGGAGAGCTTTTTGTAAAGACGGAAAAAATTCTGGAAGGTGATCGTTGCGAGCGTTTTTGTCTCTTTTTGAATGTCAACGTGCTCCTTTGCCTCGATTGCCTGGTGTAAACCGTCCGAATAACGGCGTCCCGGCATGACACGTCCCGTAAACTCGTCAACGATAAGCACCTCGCCGTCCTTGACGATATAGTTTACATCGCGCTGCATATTACCGTGAGCCTTGATAGCCTGGTTAATGTGATGCGAAATTGTGGAGTTTTCGGGATCGGAGAGGTTTTCGAGATCGAAATATGCCTCTGCCTTTTTGATACCGCTTGACGTAAGTGTTACAGTCTTCGCCTTTTCATCGACGATATAATCAGCATCGTAATCCTCGTTGAGCTCCTTGGAGTCAAGCTCCTTGATAACGAATTTTTTCAGGGTTCTGACGAACTTATCCGCTTTGTCGTAAAGATCGGTGGACTTTGCGCCTGCACCCGAAATGATGAGAGGGGTTCTCGCTTCGTCAATGAGAATCGAGTCAACCTCGTCAACGATTGCGAATACATGGTCGCGCTGAACGAGCTGTTCCTTATAGGTCACCATGTTGTCGCGCAGGTAGTCGAAGCCGAATTCGTTATTTGTACCGTAAGTGATATCAGCGTTATATGCGGCGCGCTTTGCATCCTTGGTCTGATCGTGGATGATGAGTCCCGTTTTTAAACCGAGGAAACCGTACACTTTACTCATTTCCTCGCTGCCTATTTTTGCGAGGTATTCGTTAACGGTTACGATGTGAACACCTTTTTCGGTGAGCGCATTAAGATATGCAGGCAGGGTTGCAACGAGAGTTTTACCCTCACCTGTCTTCATTTCCGCGATACGTCCCTGGTGGAGAATGATACCGCCGAGGAGCTGCACTCTGAACGGACGTTTACCGAGTACACGGTCAGCCGCTTCACGAACCGTTGCGAAAGCATCGACTAAAATATCGTCGAGCGTTTCTCCTGCATTAAGGCGAGCCTTTAATTTATCGGTCATACCTCTCAGCTCATCGTCGCTCATAGCTTTATATTTGGGAGTCAATGCGTCAATGGCATCGACGGTGGGCATAAGCTTTTTAACCTGTCGCTGGCTGTATGTTCCGAAAATTTTGTCTATCAGCTTCATAAGTTTATATATCTCCAATTCAAAATGAATTATTTTACATTTCAAGCATTTTGATTGCAAAATGTCACTGCAAATGCATATACACAATTAGTATACTACATTTTTTCGAAAATTGCTATAATATATTGTAAATTTTCAATGTTTTTTTGATTTGATACAGGTAAACTGAGCGTAATCGGGGCATAACTACGATTTGCCCTCATCCGTAAAGCTGCGAAGCAGTCTTTTACACCTCTCCCAAAGTGAGAGGCACCCTCATCCGTAAAGTTGCGAAGCAATCTTTTACACCTCTCCCCCAAGGGAAGGCT
>CAYSFT010000023.1:0-34702 GCA_964430755.1 uncultured Lachnospiraceae bacterium
GACTTATCGGTGCAGGTAACAACCCCATGGTTGGTATGACCGTTGCTTGCGCTGTTGCAGTTCAGGAAGGTATGAATAAGTAAGATTCGGCTTTGCCGATAAAAAAGTTGTGCTGCGTTTTGGTGGCACAACTTTTTATATGCAATAAATTTCATAATTTTAACAAAATCACTTTATTTTTAGAAGTGATTGTGATATAATATCCTTGTCAGCCAATATTTATATAACATCATGGTTTTTGGATTCGTTAATTCCCATTGGAACACTTTTATTCAAAATAAGAAAAGAGGCAAAATAATGAAAAAGATCAATAGTATAATTTGGGGTATCATTCTTATCGCGGCAGGTGTGTTGTTTGCACTGAATGCCTTGAACATAACTAACATCGACATCTTTTTTGACGGTTGGTGGACGTTGTTTATCATCGTACCCTGCGCGGTTGGATTAGTTACCGAGCGCGAAAAAACCGGTAATATAATCGGAGTTGCCGTTGGTGTGTTCCTCCTGCTTTGCTGTCAGGAGATTTTGAGCTTTTCTTTGCTCTGGAAGCTCCTTGTTCCTGCCATTATCGTAATTATTGGACTTAAGATGGTGTTTACGGGCTTGTTTAACAATAGAGCAAGCGAAATCATGGAGAAGATGAAACAAAACGGTGATGAACCGAAGGTCGGCTGTGCTACGTTCTCCGGCTGTGATCTTAATTATGACGGTGAAATTTTTGAAGGTGCAGAGCTTACTGCCACCTTCGGAGGTGTGAAATGCGACCTGCGGAATGCCATTATCGAAAAAGATTGCGCTATTCAAGTGTCTGCTATATTTGGCGGAATTGATATTTTGGTTTCGGATAATGTTAATGTAAAGGTCAATTCAAATTGCATATTCGGCGGAATCTCTAATAAAACCGTTGCTCATAAAGATGCTCCCACTATTTACATAAACGGCACGTGTATGTTCGGAGGAGTTGAGATTAAATGACAACATTTCAGAAAGTAATCAAATATTTGTCGATAGCGTTTGCGCTTTTTCTTACCGTAAGTATTATCGGAGGCGCTTTAAGTCTTATCGGTCGGCTCGGCGGTTTGTTTGGCGGTGATAATGTTATGGAAAATGCCGAGGTATATGCAGTATCCGATAATATTACTGCGCTTGATATAAAAATAAACGCTGCCGATTTCACTATCAGGCAGTCGGATAAATTTTCAGTTGAGAGCAATTTAAAGCATCTTACCGTGAAAGAAGACGATGGCGTTCTTACTATTAAGGAAGCAAAGACGTTTGGGATCACATACACCGATGCCGCGCTTATACTTAATATTCCCGAGGGAATGAAATTTGAAAAGGTCGATATAACGACAGGCGCAGGCGTAGTGGCAGTTGATGCACTGGCCGCAGACTCATTGACGCTTGAGCTTGGTGCCGGTGAAGTTAAAATCAATTCGCTGACGGCAGACAGGAATGTCAATATAGACGGAGGCGCTGGAAAGATCACGATTGCAGGCGGTTCACTTCGCAATCTTGACCTTGACATGGGCGTCGGACAGCTTAATCTGATGGCGGCTGTTCTTGGAAACAGTGATTTTGATTTAGGTATTGGCGAAACGAACATCACTTTGATCGGCACAAAAGATGATTATTCCATTGACGTTGAAAAAGGCATCGGAAATGTAAGCGTAGACGGCAAAAGCGTGTCTGATAGTGCAGACATCGGCAACGGCGAAAACAATATTGAAATAAGCGGCGGTATCGGTGCGATAAATTTAGTTTTCGCAGATGAGGAATAAAATTTAAGTAAGATTCGGCTTTGCCGATAAATATGGGCACATCACATTGATATTGTGTGGTGTGCTTTTTTATATATCACGATGTAAAATTTCAAGCATTGTTTGCGCGCCGAGGCGAAAGGCTTTGATGAACAAATCTTCGGCGGCAACACCCTCACGGCTGATTACAAGCGAAACGCACGTATCATACTCGAGTTGCTTTTCCTCTGAAAGATCGCGGAAAAAGTTTTCCTCGGCTTCTTGTATTTGCCCTGTGAGGCTTTTATATTCGTCGGTTTTACAGCGGGTACGGTCAAGTGGTGCGATATCACCGTTGTAGAGGTTTTTTAGTATGCTCATGGTATGCTCCTTTTATTTATTGTTAAGGATAGTATATCATGATTTTTGTTTGAATGTTAACTCAATATGACTAACTTTGTTACGGAAATGTAAATTGTGGTTTGGTTTTAGGTTGCCAAAGGTGATGAATGGAATATTTTGAAGTGCACTGCTTCGAACTTCGCGTATTCCGAGAGGGACGAACACCAACGCTGGCGCGAAGGTTTTCGCCCCTCTCGAGCTCTCCCCCTTTCCTTTGCCTGCGCTCGGTTCGCGCTCAACTCCGCCTTACGGCTCCGGATTCGCTTTGTTAGCGGTAACCGTTCGTCCTGCCAGCTTCGCCGGCATCCGTGGCTTCATTGTTTCTGCAGCGCGGGTGCTCTCGATTCGCGCTCAACTCCGCCTGACGGCTCCGGATTCGCTTTGTCAGCGGTGACCGTTCATCCGCCGCCAGCTACGTCGGCGGCTCAATGGCTTCATTGTTTCTTTTGCGGCTCAAAGTTACTTAAAGCCTTCCCTTGGGGGAAGGTGGCACGCCAATGGCGTGACGGATGAGGGCTTTTATGCGCAAACGCTAAAGATATGGCAACAGAAGCGGTTATCGCTAAACGGTCGTTGGGATACCGAACGGAGGCGGAGGAGCCGGAGTGAGGCGGGCCCCGACTACCGAGAGAGCCAAACAGTTTACGCAAACGGCTGTGAAGCGGTAGCGTCATTAAAGTTTTTTGCCAGGCTTTTTTTCAAAAAAGCCGCGTACCCCCTTTTCAAAAAAGCCGCGTACTCCTTTCCCCTAAAACTCATCCATACACACAAAAAATCCGTCCCTTTTTCGAGAGACGGATTCATTTTTATTCCGAAAAGAATTATAAGCTGCTTCTGAACTTGTCAACCTCTTTCATGACAGCGCAGAATGTGTCGCCGATAGCGCATACGTCTGCAGTGAGGTTGATAAGACGGTAACCCATATCGTAAAGATCACGCATATTGCCGGTTCCGCCGACTGTACCTGCGAGCTTACCGTACTTGCGTGCGATCTCTGCAACACGGCGTTTTGCTTCAATAGTCTTATCGTTGCCGATGGTGCAGGGCTGACCGATAGAATGAGAGAAGTCTGCAGGACCGAAGAACAGCATATCAATGCCGGGAACCTGTGCGATTTCTTCAACCTGCTCGTAAGCTTCGATATCCTCGATCTGGATGATGGTGAGCTTCTGCTCGTTGGAATACTTGATGTAATCGGGAGTATCCATCAGGCAGTACATACCGTCACCGTTACCGCCGTCGATCGGGCGGCGTCCGATGGGATGGAACTTGGTGTAATATGCAACCTGCTTTGCATCCTCAACGCCCATAACATGGGGAACCATGATCGCGGTAGCGTCCATCTCAAGCGGACGGGTAAGGTTTGAATATGCGCCGCGTGTGGTACGGACGATAGTTTCTGCGCCGCGTGCCTTTGCTGCATAGAATGCGTGCATTACCTCGTTATAATCGGAGGGAACATGCTCCATGTCAAGCCAGATCGCGTCGAAGCCTGCATAAGCGGCAATCTCTGCACAGAAGGGATGTGTGATGTTGAGCTTTGCTGATACGACAAGCTCGTCGCGGCGAAGCTTCTCGATCATGGGACTGTTTTTCTGAACCATTTTATTATATAATTCCTTTCAAAAATTGATTACTTATATACAGGTGTATCCGCCGTCAACAGGGATACTTAAACCGGTAAGGTAAGCCGAAGCGTCAGATGCGAGAAGCAGGATCGGACCCTTGATGTCGTCGCCGTTTGCGAGACGTCCGAGCTGAGTGTGAAGCGAATACTTCTCTGCGAAAAGGGGATTGGTACGGTCAGACTGCAGACCGCCGGGGCATACTGCATTGATACGCACGCCGTACTGTCCGTAGTAGCTTGCCGCATGACGTACCCACGCGGAAAGTCCCGATTTGTCAACCGAGTAAGCGTGACCGTATGCACCGGGAACCATCTGGGGATTGCCGTCATAATTGTGCTTTTCAACGCCGATAAGTCCCATCATGGAACCGAAAACGACGATCGAACCGCTCTTCTGCTTTATCATCTGTTCACCAACGAGCTGGAGAAGATAAAGCGAGCTTGCGGAGTTAACGCGAACATTTTGCTCAAGCTTTATCGGATCCTCATCCCAGCCGATACCGTCACCGCCCTGCGGAATGATACGGCTGCAATGGATGAACGAATCGATACGTCCGCAGTCGTCAATAACCTCTTTAACGAGATTTTCAACGCTTGCAACGTCATCGAGGTCGAAAGCGATAGCCTTTGCTTTAACACCCTTAGTCTCACGAAGCTCCTCAATAAAGGGCTGTGCTGACTCGATGGTGTGGCTTGCAAGGTAAATATTCGCGCCTGCATCCGCAAGAGCGAGAGTTGCACCGAGACCGTACATTGCACGGCCGCCGGTGATAAGGACATTTTTGCCCTTCATGCTTAAAAGATCAAATGTATTCATTCTGCTCACCTCATTTCGCAACATATCCGCCATCAACGGGCATTGTTATACCTGTGATGAATTCGGATGCGTCGGATGCCAAAAATACTACCGCCGCGGCGATGTCGTCTTTGTTTGCAAGACGCTTTGTCTGATTGTGGCGAGTGAACGCAGTCTTGAATTCCTCGGAGCAGCTTCCCTCAATGGGAGCAAATGCAATCGCGTTGCAGCGACAGCCGTTTTCGGCGAGGTAGTTGGAGGCTTGTCTTGCATAGTTGACAACGCCGCCCGAGATGAAGCCTTTAACGAACGAGAAATCTGTATCCTTCTCGTCCTTGCAATTTTCATAGTTAACGGGATCGTAACCGACGAGCGCACCGTAATCGGCAACAAGGATAACACTTCCGTGTCCCTGCTCGGCAAGGATACGTCCGAGGCTCTGTACGGTCAGCATAAGACCAAGCTCGGTTTTCGAGAGCTGATCGTAGATCTCGTTATAGGTCTGCTTCCAGCCCTTCACGGGTGTATAGAGACCGTTTTCGATAACGATATCGAGTGTACCTATCTTTGTGCGAACTTCGTCAGCGAGCTTTGCTGCGGATTCGGTCGAGCCATGAGTATATTCAAATGTGCCTGCAACGCTAACGCCAAGATCGGCAGGAGCATTACCTGCAGTATATATTTCTGCACCTGCAGCGGCAAGACCTTGTGCGATCTCGCGGCTGTAAGGATTCTCGGGGCAGACGATTAACGCCTTTTTGCCCGCGAGAGAAAAGCGGTCAAGGATATTAGTCATTTCTTATACCCTCTCTTTGATCTCGTCAAGGTATACGCGGCGTCCGCCCTCTTCACGGCTTCTGAGACCTGCGATGAGGATCTTTGCCATTTCGATTGTATCGGAGAAGGGATGGTCATCCTCGCCTGTACGCAGATAGTGTGCGAATACGTCGAGCTGCTTCTTGAATGCATAGTAGGAGTCGCTGTCTGTGATAACACGGGAGCCGTACTCTGCCATAACGGTCATACCGTTGGAGGCGAAGCCGTAACCCATAGGAATACTTACGTCACAGCCGTTCTTGTGGTGAACGTGTACCATTGCCTTGTCGTGGTCGCCGAGGTTCTGAACCCACTCGAAGCCTGCGCCGAGAAGCGGATACATATATTCGATTGCGTGCATACCGTAGGTTTCCCAATATTTAGCCATGGGGCTTACGATATAGCGAATCTTACCGAGCTCATAGTGGTTCTTGTAGAAGGGTTCAGCGGACTTTATGTAACGCATTGAGGAAGAAGACTGGATGTGTGCGCCCTCGTCGTACCATTTTACGATTGTGCGGAGATCTTCTTCATTGTCGGTGAGAGGCTTGTCGATGAAGATCGGCAGACCTGCTTCGATGAAGGGACGGCAACGCTCAACGTGCTCTGCGCCTATGTCAGTTGCGCAGATGATGGCGTCAACCTTGCCGATCATTTCGGTGGGATCGGTTACAACGTTCGGAATGTGAGCCGCACGTGCACAGTTTTCCGCCATTGCACGATCCTCGTAACCGGTGAAGCAAACGTGTGTTACCTTAACGCCGGGAATGCCGAATGTGTGCTCGGGCTGCTTTGCTAAATACTGCGGAATGGTGGGATAAAGCTCGTGTGTCCACTTGTACATTTCGTCCTTGTCGTAGCCGTTGATCATGGCACTCCAGGAGAAGGGATGAGCGTTACCCTCGGTCATGCCGAGAATACCGATGCGGATTTCTTTGTCTTTAAGCGGGAAATTCATGATTGTGTCCTCCAAATTCTTTCTTAAAATATTTTTTTATTTTTGTGCGTTAGGCCACTGGCCCGGATCGAGAAGCTTTCTGGGGCTATCCTTAAAAGCTTCATGGATTTCATTCATTTGCTCGTCGGAAAGCTGTACCGTTTGTCCGATAAGCTCAACATTCGAGCTTACCTGGTCGGGGTTATCGCATCCGAGAACGAGACTTGTGAAGCCCTTGATGCTCGAAACATACGATATTGCAAGTGCTGCCGGCGAGAGCTTATATTTATCGCAGAGAGAGCGGAATTTGACAAGCGTTTCATAGGCAAACTGCATATCATCCTCGAGCTTATAGGGATCGCGGAAAACGAGTCCCTGCAGGTATACACTGCGCACGAATATCATCATTCCTGCTTTGCGTAATTTTTCAACGCCGCCGTTTATAACCTGTCCGCAGTCGAAAAGATTGAGCGGAATCTGAACCGCATCGATGCCGGATTCTGCAATTTCGCCGTAATCGGTGTTCGAATATACGGAGATGCCGGAGAAATCAATGTCACCGGACGCTTTAAGCTCGTTGAATACCGTGATCATATTCTCCTTATCGTCAAGATAATCGCTTGCACGGTGGAGCATGAGAAGCGGAATTTTAGAAATGCCGAGACGTTTTTTTGATTCCTCGAGCTTCTCACGTACACATTTTCTGAGTGCATCGAGAGAAGAGTGGTCAAGGCCGGATATCTTTGTTACGATGAACGGATGCTCAGACTCGGGCTTGGTTTTAAGCCATTTTCCGATAACCTCTTCCGAATCGCCGTAACCTGCGGCTGTGTCGAGGGTGTTGATGCCGTTTTTAACTGCGGTGTCGAGAATACTGAACGCGGTTTCAAGCGAGGGCTTGCCGCCGGTGTTGCTGATGCCGTAATTAAGACCGAGCTGTACTGTACCGAGTGATAGCGCGGAAACGGTCAACCCTTTGATAGTGGTTGTTTTCATGAGAATGATTCCTTTCCTTTGCGAGGTATGAATTTTTTAAATCTTTCTTCCTTTGGCAGAGTGCATATCAAAATATGCTATAAACTACCATCTTTAATTATACACAACATATATCTAAAAGTCAAGAGGGCAGGTAAAATTAACAATCTGTTTGACATTTTTATTGGCAGTCGCCATGCGCCTTGAAAATATGTCCGAAAATCATAAATTCACCTTTTTGATCAGGACATCGTGGTATATCTTTTCAATGTCAGCACGAAGCGGCGGATTTGTACC
Source organism: uncultured Lachnospiraceae bacterium (assembly GCA_964430755.1). Taxonomy (GTDB): domain Bacteria; phylum Bacillota; class Clostridia; order Oscillospirales; family CAG-272; genus Flemingiibacterium. Next base: position 7,590 of record CAYSFT010000023.1, read on the forward strand.
TTCGCGAAGGCACGCGGCAGAACCGTATGAAACTGCAGTTCTCAAGCGTGTATCCGCATTACCGTTCACTGAGATAAATCCTGCGATAGAGCTGTCGCCGGCACCGATGGTTGACAATACCTCGATTTTGGGAACGTATGCGCGATATATTTCACTGTTATTTGCGAGGATCGCGCCGTCACCGCCGAGCGAGATCATGACGTTTTCGATGCCGCCGCGGTTCAGCTCGAGAGCCTTTTTGTATAGCTCGCTCTCGCTCATTTCAGCGCCGAGGTAAGCTTCGATCTCCTCGCTGTTCGGCTTGATGAGCCACGGCTTTATGCGGCAAAGCATATCGAGCGTTACCGATTTTGAATCTATGACGAGCTTTATGCCGCGTTCCTTTAATCGCATGAGAAAAGTCTCGGCATCATTTGCGCTGATACCCTCGGGAAGACTTCCCGTAAAGGTTACAACGCCGCCGTCGGGGATGAGATTTTCAATCTCGCAGAGCAGGGAAGCGTCACACGAGAAGCCCTTGAATGAAAGTCGTGTTTCCTTGCCGTCTGTGGGATGCACGGTGATGTTTTCGCGGATGCGTCCGTCACACTCGATTATTTTGCAGTCAAGCCCCTCTTTTTTGAGTCCATCCTTGAAATCGCTCGAGTTGCCGTTGCCAAGTATCATAATAGCTGTGTTGGCGACTTTGTTTTCACTGAGTGCACGGGAGATATTTATGCCTTTTCCTCCGATATCTCGAGTGACCGAATCTGCGGTGTTTTCGCGATGGATGGTAAAAGTGTCGATATTCACGTGTACGTCATATGCCGGATTCAATGTGAGTGTGGTTATTTCGGGCATTGTGTTACTCTCCTTAATTGTAATTATATTATAATTTTAACATATCTGCATGAAAACGTCAAGTGAAATTATCGCTGAATAATCGGCGATGTGTGCATGGTTTTTTGCTATATCGGGAATACTGTCGGCAAGTAAATATTTTTGGAGGAATAACATGAAATACGCTTTTTTTGATGCCAAGCGGTACGACAAGCCGTCATTTGATTTTTACGGTGAGAGGGCGGGTGTAAAATTCAAATATTACGAGGCAAAGCTCGATATTGATACGGTGAACCTTGCCAAGGGCTGTGACGGCGTTTGTATCTTTGTTAACGACACTGCCGATGCCGCCGTGATTGATGAGCTCTATTCGCTCGGTATACGAAGCATTGCACTGCGCTGTGCCGGCTTTAACAATGTTGACCTGCGCCATGCCGAGGGAAAGGTTACGGTTTTTCGCGTGCCTGCATATTCGCCGTATGCAGTTGCCGAGCACGCTATGGCGATGATACTGACGCTCATCAGACGTACTCATAAGGCATATATCAGAACGAGGGATTTCAACTTCAGTCTCAACGGTCTGACAGGCTTTGATCTGCACGGCAGAACGGTCGGTGTTATCGGCACAGGACGTATTGGACGCGTGTTTATTGACATTTGCCGCGGATTTGGTATGCGTGTGCTCGCATATGACAAATATCCTGCTCCGGATGCCGATTTTGAGTATACGACTCTTGAGCGTTTACTTCGCGAATCGGACATTGTGTCGCTTCACTGTCCGCTGACGGACGACACCTATCACATTATAGATACCGAACGCATAATAATGATGAAAAAGGGCGCATATATAGTCAACACCTCGCGCGGAGCGCTGATCGACTCGGAGGCACTTCTTGAGGGAATAAAGTCACGTCACATCGGAGGCGCGTGCCTTGACGTTTATGAGGAGGAATCGGACATTTTCTTCGAGGACAGATCGGGACACATCGTTGACGATGAAATACTCGCAAGGCTCATTTTCATGCCGAATGTTCTTATAACATCGCATCAGGCGTTTCTCACCGAGGATGCACTTGATGCAATCGCGGAGACGACGGTGAAAAATATTATAGAATTTCACGAGAGCGGAAAATGTGAGAATGAAGTACGACGCAGCCGCACGATTACGGTGTGAGGTGGTTTGATAGGATAAATTGTAGTTTATGCGTAACTCAAGGCTCTCCCTCTGGGAGATAGCTGCAGCCGACAAGCGGCACTGAGAGGGTAAGATCTGAATCATAGCAAGCCCTCATCCGTCACGTCTTGCGACGTGCCACCTTCCCCCAAGGGAAGGCTTTGGAGTAGCCAGCGCATATATTTGATGCATGAAATCTTACCCAAAGGCTTCTCCTGGGAGAAGCTGTCGAGCTTCGCTCGACTGATGAGGGCTTCACCGCCAAACTATAATTTATAATATTTCCTCAAAAACTATTGACAAACGCCCACTTAATGAATATAATATTATTATTGAACTTTACACGTATTTTACAAAAGCTTTACAAAAATGAGACACAAGGAGGCAGATGAATATGGCTGAAATATCAGCGGCCACGATAATTATTTCGGTGTCGCTTATACTGATGGGCGGTTTTGCCATGACGCGCATAACCAAGCTTCTTCATTTGCCGAATGTTACGGCATACATAATTGTTGGTGTACTGCTCGGCCCGAACTGCTTCAATGCAATACCGCAGCCGATTATCGACGGTACAGAGTTTGTTTCAGATATATCACTTGCTTTTATCGCATTCGGTGTCGGTGAGTTTTTCAAAATTCCTGCGCTCAAACGCTGCGGTGCTGCTGCGGCAGGTGTGACACTTGTTGAGGTGTGTATCGTTTCGGCGGCGATGTTCAGCGTGATGTATTTTCTGCTGGGGCTTGATTTTTCGCTTTCCATTGTCCTTGCCGCACTCGCCGGGGCAACAGCTCCTGCCTCAACCATGATGACCATTCGTCAAACCCGCGCGAGAGGTGCGTTTGTTGATACGCTTCTGCAGGTTATGGCGTTTGATAATGTTATCGGACTCATCGCTTACAGTGTTGCTATATCTGTGGCACTTGCGGCGACTGCTGCCGGCTTTGACGGGACTGCTGTCTTCGTTCCGATTCTGAAAAATCTCGGTGCGGTGGTGATCGGCGGTGCGTTTGGCGTTCTGTTGAAGCTTTTTCTCGGTTCAAAGCGCTCAACCGATAACCGGCTGATAATTTCTGTTGGCGTTTTGTTTGCATTCTGCGGAGTTTGTGCGCTTCTTGATGTTTCTCCTCTGCTCGGATGTATGGCGATCGGTAGCGTTTACATAAACCTCACCGGGGACGGAAAGCTCTTTTTACAGCTTGCATATTTCAGTCCGCCGCTTTTGCTTATATATTTCGTCAGATCGGGACTTAATTTTAATTTTGACGCGCTGACACATGGCGGTACGTTCAGCGGTGTTCCGCTTATCGTTATCGGTCTTGTTTACTTTGGTGTACGTATTGTTACCAAATACGGCGGTGCGTTTATCGGAAGCGCGATTCTGCGCCGTCCGCGTGAGGTGCGTAACTTCCTCGGTCTTGCTCTGATTCCGCAGGCAGGTGTTGCAATCGGTCTTGCCGCGCTTGGTGCACGCTCTCTCGGCGGTGAGGTTGGTATGGCGCTTGAAACGGTTATAATTTTTGCAAGTATACTTTATGAATTTATCGGACCTCCGCTTGCCAAGCTGTCACTTTCACTTTCGGGTTCAATTGGCGGAGAGGATGTTCCCGAAGCACCGCCTCCGGATGCCGCAGAGCTTATTGAACGAATCAAAAAAATACGCGAAGAAAACGCAAGCACACTGCCGCCGATAGGTGCGGAGGAGCAGGCGTTCACCGAGGCGGCAGAGGAACAGATAAATTCCGCTCGTCCGGGACTTTACAGAGATAAATTCCGCCATTGACGCGGTATTACAATAAAGAATGGAGACTATTTATGATGATATTTGAAATGGCTGATCCTATTGTAACATTTCTCGGCGAATGGTCGGGCAAGCTGACTCTCGGTTCGATACTTCTTCGAGTCGCGCTGACGGTACTTCTTGCGGCGTTCATTGGCTGTGAGCGTTCGAGCAAGAGACATTCCGCAGGTCTGCGAACGTTTATGCTGGTGTCGCTTTCGGGATGCTTTGCGATGCTCACGGATACATATCTGATACAGAATCATGGCGTTGCGTTCCCGATTGTCAGCACTGCCGCTGTGATCGGTTCGGCGATAATCAGCTCGAATTCGATACTTTACAGCTCAAAAAATCAGATTAAGGGACTTACAACCTCGGTCGGTTTATGGACGTGCGGCGTTATAGGCATAACTGCAGGTGCGGGAATGTACAGTGTAACGGTAATTGGATTTTTTGCACTGCTGTGCTGTCTGTCGCTTTTTCCTGCGTTCGAGGTCTTTCTTAAAAACAGATCTGACCATTTTGAGATACATCTTGAATTATCAAGCCGCCATGACCTGCCCGATTTTACGGCAACAGTCCGTGCGCTCGGACTGCGTATTGACGACATTGAGCCGAATCCGGCATATCACAATTCGGGTATATCGGTGTACACAGTTTCGCTGACGGTTACGGGTAAGGAACTTAAAAAGTACAAGACTCACCGCGAGATCATTGAAGCACTCGGTTCGCCCGAGTATGTTCGCTATATTGAGGAGCTTATGTAATATGAAACCGCTTGTTCGCTTATGAGGCAGCAAGCGGCTTTTTCTGTTTGTACCTCCCGATTATAGAATTTTACCCAAAAAATATAGAAAGGAGGATTGACACTTTCACAAGGATAGGTATATAATTAAACTAATAATACTTTTGGTTATATAAACGGAGGTATAAACCATGAGCAAGATTCGTACTGTTACAATCGCGAGAATCGGCAGTCACAAAACCGTGAAATTTGCCGCGGACGAGCTTCGCAGATATTTAAAGCTTATCGACAGCGAAATCATCGTTGATGTGCGCCTTTACGAGGACTATGTCGAGAACGAAACAGATCTTTTATGGGTTGGTATGTCGGAAAAATCAAACGCTAAGCTTCCGACCGTGAAGGACAAAAAGCTCGATGATGCAATATTTATAGATGTACACGATTTTTGCGGCATAATTACCGCGAATAACGAACGAAGTGTACTCATCGCGGTGTACCGTTTTCTTCGCGAGCTCGGTGTTGCATTTGTTCATCAAGGACCTGAAGGCGAGATAATACCGAAGCGTATACTTGAAACCTGTGATGTGCATATCTGTGAGGCGGCAAGCTCCCGTTACCGCGTTATCTGCATTGAGGGCGCGGTGAACTATGAGCATATTTATAATATGATAGATTGGATACCCAAGGCAGGTATGAACGGATATCTGATGCAGTTTATGACACCGATTGTATTCCTCAACCGCTGGTACACTCACGGATATAATGCAAGCCTCGGCGTGAATCCGGTATCGCGCGAGGAAGCTTATGCGATCCTTAAAAAATGTGAGGAGGATATCGCCGAGCGTTCACTCATCTATCAGGCAGTCGGTCACGGCTGGACGAGCGAGGCTTTCGGTGTTCCCTCGAACGGATGGGCTCCTGTTGATCCCGACACCGTACCCGAGGAGGCAATGGAGCTCTTTGCAGAGATTAACGGTAAACGCGGACTTTTCAAAAATGTTCCGGCGAGCACACAGCTTTGTTACTCTGACCCGAGGGCAGTTGAGATCATGAGCCGTACCATCGCCGATTACTGCAAGGCTCATCCCGAGGTGGATCAGATCGTTGCATCGCTTGCAGACGGCTCCAATAATCACTGCGAATGTGAGAGATGCAGAAAGCTTCGTCCGTCGGATTGGTACGTTAGAATACTGAACTGTCTTGATGAAATACTTACCGAATACGGTCTTGATACAAAGGTACTTCTTGCCGCATATAACGAAAATATGTGGGCGCCGCTCGAGACCAAGTTTAACAACCCCGGCAGATTTATACTTCAGTACTGCCCGATAACCCGTCCTTATAACGAGGCTTACGATGAGCTTGATCTTGACGACCTTGGTGAAGAGCCTCCGTTTGAGCTTAACAAGATGGTAAGACCGCGCAAGATGCGTCCGCTTATGAAGCTTTACCGCAAGTGGCAGGAGACAAACCCCGGACTTGGTTTCTGTCTCTTTGACTATCATTTCTGGTTCTCGACGATCTTATGTGACCCTGGCCGTTTCACTATTGCAAAGATTGTTCTTCGCGATATGGAAGCACTGTCGGCTCTTAATATTCACGGTAACTTGAGCTGCCAGGTACAGCGTGAGGGCTTCCCGACAAATCTTCCGATGCACGCCATGGCAGAATCGCTCTGGAACGATAAGATTTCTTTCGAGGCGGTTGCACAAAAACAGCTTGCACATGAGTTTGGCGATCAGTATGAGATTGCAAGAGAATATCTTGAAAAGCTTTCGGATCTGCTTGCGTACTGGCCTGACCGCCTTGCCGAGCCTGACGTTATCGTTGACGATGAAAGGCGTAAAAACGCAGAGCGTGCAGTCGAACACGTTGCAAAATATAAGCCGATAATCGAGAAGATCGCCGAGGGCGAATTTGAATACGAGCTTCAGAAGCGTTACTGGAAGAATCTCTTGACTCATACGGAAATCGCCGATATTTGTGCAAGACTTGCTGCACTTAAATTTGCAGGCAAAACTCCCGAGGAGCGCAAAGAGGTACAGCTTGAATATCACAATTTCTTCAGACGTACCGAGCCCGAGCTTCACCGAATTACAGACCTTGCCCGTCAGCTTATGAACACAGGAGCAGGCGCAGAATAAAAAATAACGAACATATCCGATGTCCAACAAGAGTACTTTTGGCGCGATATGTTCGTTTTTTTGCCATCTTTTAGGGATTCTATTGACAAAAAATAAAGTAAAGGATATAATAAAGTGAAATATAATTTTTGAAGAAAGTGCTGTAAGGCAAGGAAAATATTTCGGGCGCGCTGCCCATTTTTCAGGAGTTTTTTATGAACAAGATCACAAGCATCACAATCGCACGTATCGGCAATCACAAAACCGTGAAATTTGCCGCAGAGGAGCTTCGTAAGTATCTTAAAATGATGGATGCCGAGGCCGTTATCGATACCCGTCTTTACGATGAATACGACGAAAATAAGACCGATTTTCTTTGGCTCGGTCTTTCCGATAAGCTTGATAATAAGCTGCCGACTGTTAAAGACAAGGCGTTTGACGACGGTATATGCGTTGACGTTACCGATTTCGGCGGCGTTATAACGGGTACAAACAAGCGCTCGGTGCTTATTGCGGCTTACCGTTTCTTAAAGGAGCTTGGCGCAGCATGGCTTTGCCCGGGTGAATGCGGCGAAACTGTACCGAAACGTGTACTTGATAAGTGCTCCGTAAAGGTATGCGAAGCGGCGACATCACGTCACAGAGTTATCTGTATTGAGGGTGCGTGCAGCTATGAGCATATTTACAATATGATCGACTGGATTCCCAAGGCAGGCATGAACGGTTATTTCAGCCAGTTCCATACGCCGATGGGCTTCCTTCGCCGTTGGTATGCGCATGAACGCAATCCGTATGCACAGGGTGAAGCTTTCACGGCGGAGGATTCAGACTGTATTCGCGAAAAGATTTCCGAGGATGTTGCAGACCGTTCGCTCATGTATCATATGGTCGGTCACGGCTGGACTGCTGAACCTCTCGGAATACCCTCAAGCGGTTGGGACAAGATTGATGAGTCACAAACTTCTCCTGAAGTTCTTGAGCTGCTTGCAATGCGTGACGGTAAGCGTACATGGAACGACGGTTCTCCTGCGAACACAAATCTCTGCTTCTCAAACCCCAAGGTTATTGAAATTCTCGCAGATGCGGTTGCCAAGTACAGTGCGGCTCACCCCGAGCTTTCACACGTTGCGGTGTGGCTGGCTGACATGAGAAATAACCACTGTGAGTGTGAGGAATGTGCAAAGTCAACTCCGTCCGATCTTTACATAAACGTGCTTAACCGCATCGACGAGGTTATGACCGAGCGCGGACTTCCCGGCAAGATCATTTTCATTTCCTATAACGAAACCTGCTGGGCTCCCGTTAAGGAAAGGATCAAGAATCCCGACAGATTCGTGCTTCAGTTCGCGCCGATCAACCGCCGCTTTGAGCCGGGTGAGGGATATTTTAATGTTCCCGATGTGAAATCACTTGATCCCGTTCCGATGTTTGAGCTTAACAAGGTGCTCATGCCGAGAACCATAAAGCCTATCGTCAGACTCATGCAGGATTGGCTCGGCGGTTACAGTGGCGACACCTGCGTATTCGATTATCACCTCTGGACGACAACACTCGACTGCGATCCCGGAGGAATGTCCATTGCCGAGATGACATTCCGTGATATGTGTGACCTTGAGCGTGTCGGCATTCACGGTATGGTGAGCTGTCAGGTGATGCGTGCTTGCTTCCCGAACGGTCTTGCACAGAATCTTATGGCGGTTGGTCTTTGGAACAACAAGGCGGACTATGAAACCGAGGTTGTAAAGTACCTTTCCGACTGCTACGGAAGCGAATGGAAAACGGCGAGAGCATATCTCGAAAAGCTTTCCGCGCTTACGATTTACTGGCCGCATTGGGACGAAAAGGACGTTGTTATTGACGATGCGAAAGTTGCCGATTACAAGGCGGCGCTTGCACACATCGCAGAATACAAGCCGATAATAGAGAAGATCTATGCAGACGGTAAATACGAAACCGAAGCGCAGGCATATTTCTGGAATGCGCTTGTGAAGCATTTTGAAGCAGCACGTCTCATTTGTGAAATGCAGATAAGAAAGTTCTCCGGTGAAACCCGTGCACAGCGTGCAGATGCCGAGTCCAAACTCGCGGCGTATTACTGCAATGTAGAGCCTGAATTCCATGTTACATTTGATGCATGGCGTCAGCTCGCAGGTCTTGCTTCTCCCGAGGACGTTGAAAACAATCATTAAGCTATAAAGAAAATCACCGCTATTACTTTTTACGGTAACGGCGGTGGTTGTTTTTTATGCAGTAATAACTATCGGCAAAATCCGGTAGTTTTTTAGACTTTGGCAATGTGAAGTTCGCCGCAAGAATGCCTTCTCCTGCGGGAGAAGGGGGGCCGCGTAAGCGGTGGATGAGGAGTTTATTTGCGAATGGAAACACCTCATCCGTCAGCCTTCGGCTGACACCTTCCCCCACTGGGGAAGGCTATGGAGAAGATCAACATTTCATATTGATCCCATCACTAATTTTATATATTCATAATAACGGGCAAAATCATCGGCTTGCGCTTGGTTTTCTGATAAAGGAACTTCGAGAGATTATCCTTGACGCAAACCTTGAGCTCTGCCCAGTCTGTGATGTTGTCTTCAAGACAGTCAAGCAGAGTGTCACGTGCAATGGCACGTGCTTCATCGAGCAGCTCCTCTGCCTCACGGACGTAAACGAAGCCGCGAGATATGATATCGGGCCCCGAAAGTAAGAGACGCTCATTTATATCAACCGTCGCAACAACGACGATGATACCGTCCTGTGAGAGGTGACGGCGGTCACGAAGCACGATGTTTCCAACGTCTCCGACACCGTAACCGTCAACGAGTATCTTTCCGCTCGGAACAGTACCGCCCCAGCGTGCGCCGTCACGGTCTATCTCGAGCACTTTACCGATCTCGGGGATGAAGATGTGATTTTCCTGCATACCCATCTCAACTGCAAGCTTTTTGTGCGTTATAAGGTGGCGCTGTTCGCCGTGCACCGGCATGAAATATTTCGGCTTTGTCAGTGCGTGCATGAGCTTGAGTTCTTCCTGGCAGGCGTGTCCTGAAACGTGTACGTCGGCGAGTGCGTCATAGAGGACGTTAACTCCCTTGCGGAAAAGCTCGTTTATGATATTGCCGACGAATTTTTCGTTTCCGGGAATCGGATTCGCGCTGATTACAACGAGGTCGTTCGGGCCGAGCTGCACCTTATCGTGATCGGAGAATGCCATTCTGTGAAGTGCGCTCATCGGCTCACCCTGGCTTCCCGTTGTGATGATGGTGAGCTGGTTGTCGCGGAAACGTTTGATCTCATTGATGTCGATGAGAGTTCCGTCGGGGACGTTCATATATCCGAGTTCAATCGCGGTGTTTACGATATTGATCATGCTTCGTCCGGTAACCGCAACCTTACGTCCGTGTGCGGCACTTGCGTTGATGATCTGCTGTACGCGGTGTACGTTTGATGAGAATGTTGCGATGATGACTCGCTTATCTGCGTGATGATCGAGGATTCCGTCAAGCGAGCGTCCGACTGTTTTTTCAGACGGTGTGTAACCGGGACGCTCGACGTTGGTCGATTCGCAAAGCAGCATGGTGACGCCCTGTTTGCCGATTTCGGCGATTCTCGGGATATCCATGATCTTTCCTTCAACCGGTGTCAAGTCAAGCTTGAAGTCGCCCGAGAAAAAGATGATACCGTGCGGAGTTTTGATTGAAAGTGCGCATGCGTCCGCAATAGAATGGTTAACGCGCACAAACTCAACCGAAAATACGCCGAGCTTTACAACGTCACCTGCTTCAACCGCATTGAGCTGAGGCTTTTCTGTGAATACGTGCTCGGTCAGCTTGTTTGCGACGATGCCGACTGCAAGACGTGTACCGAAAACGGGTGCGTTCACGGTTTTAAGTACATAGGGCAGGGCACCGATATGATCCTCGTGACCGTGAGTTAAAACAAATCCGCGAACCTTTTCGAGGTTCTTTTCGAGATACGAAACATCGGGGATAACGAGGTCAACTCCGAGCATATCGTCATCGGGAAAGCCGAGTCCGCAGTCAACAACGATGATATCGTTTTCATATTCAAGGGCGGTGATGTTTTTGCCGATCTCGCCAAGACCGCCGAGTGGAATGATCTTCAGTTTTGCATTATTTTTGTTTTTTGCCATAGCTTCACTATCCTTTCGTGTCGGTTAAAATATGTAATATATAACCATAATATACAATAAATTCCAATTTTATATCCGAGTTATACCAATTCGAAGACAGGGCATAAATATAGCCGGTACTTAAATTAAGGCGCGAAAAAAGAACCCTCTCGAGCAGATTTTTTATTTGCGGCGTGCGATACGGATTTACAGCTTACGGTATATGGACGGTCAACCGCAGGCATATCCGATCGTCGCGGCAAAACAGCGAATATGACGTACCTTCGCAAAAAAAGCCGCTCCAAAACAACGAACCAAAATATAACAGTATTATTATATCAGCATTTTGTTAATTATATAAGCTTGCGAATATGAATATATTGTTAATAATATTTTGCGCCGCATCGGTCAAACTTATATTGCGGTGACGATGATATACCGCGCAAAGGAGCTGAATATTTTATGGAAAAATATACAACACCGTCAGGGCGTGCGGCAGAATGTATCGCTGCATGGCATGATACGGGAAGGGATACCGATATTCAGGGATGGTATACGGGAACTTACAAGGATCCCGATGAAAAGAGCTTCCCCGTAAGCCGCCCGTATATCTTCATGAACGCTTCGCTTGAAAAGGAGCTTCGTCCCGTTCAGGACGCCGACGATCTTTGATCAGCCGAGTATTTTTATAAGAGCGACTGTCATCACGGCGAATGTTAAGAGGCAGGCGAATGTTAAACCAAGCCATACAGCCGCACGCAGCCGATTTTTTGTTGGTTTCGTGTATGGCTGTATGGTATAATTTTGCTCTGCACCTGTATAAGCGTCGATCATTTTGTGTGCTTCCGAGAGCATATCCGAATCCTTGCATGAGGGCGGGATATCGCTTTTTATAACGAAATACGCCGAATCGAAATAACGGCTTCCCGTATCCTTAACCATAATTATCCTGCGTTGACAGCCTTTGAGCATATTTATGACCATTGCTTTCGCTTTGCGAAAGCTTCCTTTCTGTCCTTGTTGGGGCGCGGTTGGCGTAGCCAAATCTCGGTATGTGAGCGAGATAGAGCCACAAAAGGTAGTTTGAAAATTTTTTTCAAACTTTTTTCCTCCGCTTTGGTCTTTTATCACATTATTGACCGACATTGCGGCTTTATTCATTCAAAATCCGGATTAAATAAAAAAATCCCACATCATCATTGTCGGGAATTTTCTATGAAATCGCGGAAATTTTCGTATACTCTCTGCTCAAGCTCCGACTCATAGAAGCGCGAACGTTTTTCGAGTGTTTTCATTCGTTCTGCACGAGCAGCCGCGGCATCGAGAGGAATGTCACAAAGCTCGGCGATCGTTTTTGCGTCGAGTGCTCCGAGTTCATGCAGAACACAGGCAGGAGCAAGCAGGCGTATGGCGAACATATCTGCTTCATATTCACTTTTTAATTTCCGGTTCTCACCGAAAAAACGGTAATCGGAATACTTATATTCATGTCCGAGCAGTATGTGCCCAAGCTCATGAGCAATAACCATGCGCGATTTACACATTGACATACTCTCATCATATACGATGCTCCACCGTCCGTTTGCATATATGCTTGCTCCAACCTCACCGCACCGAAGCTCATTTACCTCGGAGTTACATATCACACGTATATCTGCAAGACGCGTGATGAAAAGCAGTTTTATCGGAAGCCGGCGTATATTGAAATCGAGGTGACATCTCCATGCCGCATCACGACAGGCAGTGTAAACACCGTAGTAATCATACATTACAATTCCTCGTCGGTTTCGGGCGCATTATTGAGACGCTGCAGCTGCTCCTCGGTGATTGTTTCGCTTGTCGGAGCGACGGTGCCGCCCTGCGATTTGGCAGCACGGAATATCTCAACCCTCGGTGCGGCTATTATTTTATCGATGGCTTCTTGTATTTCGGGATTTGAACGGTATTTCGAAATCAGCTGCTTTTCTTTAGCTGTGAGCTTTGGCTGACCTTTCTTGCCGGGACGATCGGTACATCCGATGAGCCATCCCTCTGACACGTCAAGCGCCTTTGCTATTTTTGCGAGAGAATCGTCACCCGGGCCGAACCGCTTGCTCAGATACTGTGAGATTGCGGTTTTGTTAAGTCCTGTTTGTCTTGAGAGCTGTGCCTGAGTCATGCCGCGCTGCTTCATTGCTTCTCTGAGTCGCTCGACGTTTATTTTCATTGATGCTTTCTCCTTTGAAAAGAGTTGTACGGATTTTTTGAAAACAAAGTTCAGAAATTGTGAACTTACATAAATATTATAAACAATTATTCGACAGAAATCAAGTCTTTTTACAAAAAAACAAGCTCTGAGATTAAAAATCCGCACAAGTCTTGACACGTGGTCGGTAAAATGTTATAATAAGTTCAGAAAATCTGAACACGCCTTCGGGTGCAATGTGTTCGGATATATTTTAAATGAATCGGTTCAGAAAATCTAAAGTAATGTGAGGTAAAGCGCGAAAAATAAATTTTCACGCCACGAATTTTTGTCTTTGCCGGCTTAGCCGTCAATTTCGCGAGCGAAACCGACAAAAATATCGACAGGAAAGGAAGTCTTTGCTTCGCAAAGACATGGTAATTAAAATGACACTTTACAAATCAAATCACTATGTTCTGTCTGAAATCCGTACATCGGGCAAAAAAGCGACAGGCGGCATACTTTGCTTTGAGGGATTGCCGTCGGTTTACGGCTCTGCCAGGGAGGTTCTGGCGCTTGAGGATGGAGTTGTACTGCGTGCCGGACGAAACAATGACATTCATTCGCGTGAGCACAGGCTCGGCACGGTTGTAACCTTAACGGGACATGACGGCGTGACTGTTACATACGGAAGGCTCGATTGCCGTTTTGTTGAAGAGGGAGAATATGTACGTCGCGGAGAGGTTATTGGGCTTCAGGGCTCAAGCGGTACGGGAAGCGGCGAATATCTGACGCTCGAATTCAGACGCAACGGCAGACGTATTGACGGCTGTGACTATCTCGGTATTCCGCACCAAACCGGGGAGTTCAAGCCGCCTTATGAAGCAGATGCCGATGTTGTTTGCCGTGTTTGCGGACTTAATGACCGCATAAGAACTTATATTGAAAGCTGTCCCGAGGCGAGCGAAATGTGGGAACGAGTGAGGGCGCATCTTGAAATGCGCGTGCGTTAGTTAACATTATGTATCCGTTTTGCATATCATGTAAATGAGGATAGAGCCTTATTGCTTTATCCAGATTCTTGAAATTATGATATACAAGAAAGGATGAATTTTATAATGGCTGACAACAGAAACATCGGCTTTGCCCGAGAGAGGAATCATCCCGGCGCAGGATGCGGTGTTGTTATTGACACTTACCAGGTATTTGACGCCTGCCGCGACCGTGATTGCTTTGAGGACACTCGTGTTTTTCTTGATGACATCGGTCAGAGCATCATTGAACATACAACGCAGGTTCGCACAAAATCTGCTGAGATTTGTTCCTCGACAATCTCTGTGGATCCCGTACAGCTCTCACGTGGATTTTATCGCGTAACTGTTCGCTTCTATGTACGTCTTGAGCTTGAGGCGTGCATCTGTCCCGGAAAGCCGCAGTGCTTCACGGGTCTTGCGGTTGTTGAAAAATCGGTTGTGCTTTACGGCGGCGAGGGATCGGTACACATCTTTCGCTCTAACTCCTCCGGCGACAGCTTCTGCAGCGCACCGACCTGCGGCGAGATGAGCAACAATCTTCCCATTGCGGTCGTTGAGGCGGTTGACCCCGTTGTTCTCGGAACGAGGGTGATTGAGGAGGCAAGCTGTTGCTGCAAGTGCTGCTGCTCGTGCTCGGATATTCCGAGAGCGGTCGGCGATATGTTCGGCGGACTTATTGATGAGGGCGGCAGATATCTTGCGGTATCACTCGGCTTCTTCTCGGTTATCCGTATTGAGCGTCCCGAACAGTATCTCGTGAATGCTGTGGAGTTCAGCGTACCCGATAAGGAATGTGAGCCCTCGGAATCGAGCACTCCCTGTGACGCTTTTCGTAAGATGGCATTCCCGATTGATGAGTTTGCTCCCGGCAGAAGTGCTTCCGTTCTGAACGGATGCGATTGCGGCGGTACTGCGAGATCGTCCAACGATTGCGGTTGCGGCAAATAAAAGCTTATAGGCATTAGCATCATATACCTTCTGAAGTTACGGCTTTGGGAGGTATATGTTTTTTGGAAATAATTAACGAAGGCAGCATCAAGCACTTATTGTTACAGAAAAATTATACACCTTATGGTTTGATTTTTCACTCGCCATAAGGTGTTTTTATTCGGGCATACTGAATTCCGTCGGAAGCTTTCACAATTTTAAGAAATATCACTCAATCAATAATATCGGCGACGTTCTGCATTGTGGTACCAACAGTGCGCAGGGCATTGCCGGCTCTGTGTGCCATGCCGTGGTGACGGTGCTTTCTCTTCGTATTCTTGCGCGGTACGGCAATCATACCAATTGCACTTCCGAATACCGCACCTGCTATTGCCGCCTTGGTTACACCGGTGATTTTGTTTGCCATAAGAACCTCCTTTTTGTGTTTCGTTCCGGTCATATTTTTTCGCATACACGCCGAAAATATATGTGCCAATTTGAGGCTTACAAAATTTACCCCGTTAAAGTGCTAAAAATCAGCAACTTTTCTATTGACATAAATCGAATAATGGTTTATAATAATAGTAATCTGTATTATTATATCTACTATTGGTAGAATTTTTGGAGGTAATTTATCATGAATAGAGTTTATAATTTTTCTGCAGGTCCTTCCATGCTCCCTCTGCCCGTTCTTGAAAAGGCGGCTTCCGAGCTCGTTAATTATGGCGACGCCGGTATGTCGGTTATGGAGATGAGTCACCGTTCTCCGGCATATGACGCTATCATCAAGAAGGCTGAAGCGGATTTCCGTAAGGTTATGAATATTCCCGGTAACTATAAGGTGCTCTTCCTGCAGGGCGGTGCTTCCACACAGTTTGCCGCTGTTCCGCTGAACCTTATGAAAACAGGCAAGGCTGACTATATCCTTTCCGGTCAGTTCTCGACCAAGGCTTATAAGGAAGCACAGAAGTACGGCGACGCCAAGGCTGTTGCATCTTCAAAGGAAGATAACTTCACCTATATTCCCGAAACGACACGTGAATCCTTCCGTCCCGACGCGGATTACGTTCACATCTGCTATAACAATACCATTTACGGTACAAAGTTTAACTATATCCCCGACACCGGTGATATTCCGCTTGTTGCCGATATGTCCTCCTGCATCATGTCTGAGCCGGTTGACGTTACAAAGTTCGGCGTTATCTATGCCGGCGCACAGAAGAACATGGCTCCTGCAGGTCTGACTGTTGTTATCGTTCGTGAGGATCTTCTCGGCAATGCTCGTCCCGAAACTCCATCTATGCTCGATTGGCAGCTTATGGCTGAAAACGATTCGATGTACAACACTCCTCCTTGCTATGCTATTTACGTTGCAGGTCTTGTTTATGAGTGGATTCTCGAGCTTGGCGGTCTTGAAAAGATGAAGGAAATGAACGTCAAAAAGGCGGCACTCCTTTATGATTACCTCGATTCGCAGGATTATTACATCGCTCCTGTTAAGAAGTCTTCGCGCTCGATGATGAACGCTACGTTCGTTACAGGCGTTGAGGAGCTTGATAAGAAGTTCCCGAAGGAAGCTGAAAAGGCAGGTCTTATGAACCTTAAGGGACATCGCAGCGTTGGCGGTATGAGAGCTTCCATTTATAATGCAATGCCTTACGAGGGCGTTGCGGCGCTCGTTGACTTCATGAAGAAGTTCGCATCTGAAAATCCGAAAGCATAAGGAGAAAATAAAATGAAGAATATTCAGCTTCTCAATAAAATCGCAAAATGCGGCACTGATATTTTTGATGAAAATTACGCGGTTGCCGAGAATATTGAAAATCCCGACGCCATTATGGTGCGTTCCGCTGTCATGCACGATATGGAGTTTGGTGATAACTTAAAGGCTATCGCTCGTGCAGGCGCAGGCGTTAACAATATTCCGCTTGACAAGTGCGCAGAGCAGGGTATCGTTGTATTCAACACTCCCGGTGCTAACGCTAACGGCGTTAAGGAAGCGGCTCTTTGCGGTATGCTTCTTGCTTGCCGTGACATTGTTGGCGGTATCAACTGGGTTAAGACTGCAAAGGATGATCCCAACGTCGCAAAACTCGTTGAAAAGGAAAAATCCAAGTTTGCAGGAACCGAAATCAAGGGCAAGACTCTCGGTATCATCGGTCTCGGTGCTATCGGCGGTCCTCTTGCAAACGCTGCCGTACATCTCGGTATGGACGTTCTCGGATGTGACCCTTATATCTCGGTTGAGGCGGCATGGAACCTCTCCCGTGCGGTACATAAGGTTAATACCCGTGAGGATATCTTCAAGAATTCCGACATCATCTCGATTCATGTTCCGCTCATTGACAATCCCGATCCGTCCGTTTCGACCAAGTATATGATCAACAAGGACACCATCGCTATGATGAAGGACGGAGTTATCATCCTCAATTTTGCACGTGATGCTCTTGTTAATGATGACGATATCGAGGCTGCACTTAAGTCCGGTAAGGTAAGACGTTACGTAACCGATTTCCCGAATGCACGTACCGCAGGTATGGACGGCGTTATCGCTATTCCTCATCTCGGCGCTTCCACAGAGGAATCCGAAGACAACTGTGCTGTTATGGCAGCAAAGCAGCTTCGTGAATATCTCGAGATCGGTAACATTGTAAACTCCGTAAACTTCCCGAATGTTTCGATGCCTCACAGCGGTGACGTTCGTGTTTGTGTGCTTCATAAGAATATTCCGAACATCATCGCGCAGATTTCGAGCGTCGTTTCGGCGGCTAATATCAATATCGAGAATATGGCAAACCGTTCCAAGAAGGATTATGCATACTCGATTCTTGAAATCATCGGTGATCTTTCCGATGCCACGATGAACGATATTTCTGCAAAAATTGCGGCAATTGACGGTATCATCAAGGTTAATGTTATAAGATAAATTATCCCGCCACCGGGTGGGGAATGTGATAAAAGCATTCGCTTGCACATCGTTAGGTCTTTGAAGATGTGTACGGCGGATGCTTTTTTATGGAGGTAGTATGAAATTAAGGAATCCGTTTCGTGATCTTACAAAATTTGAGGTGGGACTCTGGCTGTTGTCGGTTGCCGTTATAATTGTATCATACGCACTTTCACGTGGCGGTGATGTGCTTACCATGATCGCGTCACTTATCGGTGTAACTGCGCTTATATTTGTCGCAAAGGGTTACGTGCTCGGTCAGGTGCTCACGGTTGTGTTTGCCGTTTTTTACGGTATTATATCGTTCTTTTTCAGCTATTACGGCGAGATGATAACCTATCTCTTTATGACTGCGCCGATTGCGATTTTTACCGTGATCGAATGGATACGGCATCCGTATGAGGGCACGAAAGAGGTGCAGGTCAGTCGCCTGACGCGGACAAGGAAGATTGTTATGGTTGTCGGTGCGATACTCTCAACAGTGGCGTTCTATTTTATTCTCGGTGCGTTAGGAAACGCTAATCTTATTGTCAGCACGGTGTCGGTTACAACAAGTTTTCTTGCATCGTACCTGACATTTTGCCGCAGTCCTTACTACGCTCTCGCATATGCGGCGAACGATATTGTCTTGATCATTCTATGGGTGCTTGCAACGTTCACGAGTATCTCTTATCTGCCGATGGTGTTCTGCTTTATTATGTTTTTTGTGAATGATATTTACGGGTTCTGCAACTGGAAGCGTATGCAAAAAAGACAAGGAGATAAACTATAATTTGGCGCTTACAGCGCCACCGTCCTACAGAAGCAATGAAGCCATAGAGCCGCCGACGTAGCTGGCGGCAGACAAACGGTCACACCTAACAAAGCGAATTGTGAGCGCAGCGAACTGAGCGCAAATTGAGCGCAGGCAAAGGAAAGAGGGGGAGCTCGAGGGGGATGGAAACCTTCGCGCCAGCGTTGGTGTCCGTCCCCTTCGAATGATACGATGCTCGAAGCAGCACACTTCGGGGAATTGCTTTCTTCGCTTTTAGGCGCAAAAGTAACTTTTATCCGCGAAATACAAAGATACATTAAATCTCTTTGTATTACGCTTCGAACTTCGCGTAATTCGAGGGACATAGGAACCAGCTCGCCGCGGTTTCCAACACATCGCCCTTGGCGAGTGTACCCCTCGAGCTCCCTTTTGCACCTCCTTGGCTGGTGCTCGAGTTGCGCTCAACTCCGCCTGACGGCTCCGGATTCGCTTCGTTAGCGGTGATCGCTTGTCCGCCGCCAGCTACGTCGGCGGCTCCGTGGCTTCATTGCTTGTTTCGCAATAGTGGTAAGATAAAATTCATAGTATAAAAGAACCGCTGTCTCGATAAAAACAGCGGTTTTGATTTTTTAAACTTGTGCAAGCGCCTGCTCGATATCGGCGATGATATCTTCGACATCCTCGATTCCGACGGAAAGACGGATGAGGTCAGGTGTTACTCCTGCGTCGAGAAGCTGCTCGTCTGTCATCTGACGGTGTGTCGTGCTTGCAGGATGCAAGAGACAGGTTCGTGCATCTGCAACGTGTGTTACGATCGCGCCGAGCTTAAGGCTGTCCATAAACTTGGTTGCTGCTGCACGTCCGCCTGCAACACCGAACGAGATAACGCCCGATGAGCCGTTCGGGAGATACTTCTTTGCGAGCTCGTAATATTTGCTCGATTCGAGTCCCGGATAATTTACCCATGTAACCTTGTCGCTTGCCTCGAGGAATTTTGCAACCTCCATTGCGTTCTCGCAGTGACGCTTTACGCGCAGATGAAGCGTTTCAAGACCGAGGTTTAAGAGGAATGCGTTTTGCGGCGACTGGATCGAACCGAGGTCACGCATAAGCTGTGCGGTCGCTTTGGTGATGTAACCGCCCTTGCCGAAGTCCTTTGCATAGGTGACACCGTGGTACGAATCGTCGGGAGTGGTCATTCCCGGGTATTTATCGGCGTGTGCAAGCCAGTCGAAATTGCCCGAGTCAACGATTACGCCGCCGACTGCGGTTGCGTGTCCATCCATATATTTGGTTGTGGAGTGAATAACGATATCTGCGCCGAACTTGAACGGGTTACAGTTGATCGGAGTCGGGAAGGTATTATCAATGATAAGCGGTACACCGTGTGAATGTGCCTGACGTGCGAACTTTTCGATATCGAGCACGATGAGGGCAGGGTTTGCGAGGGTTTCCGCGAATACTGCCTTGGTGTTCGGCTTGAAGGTTGCCGCAAGCTCCTCCTCGGTGATATCGGGGTGTACGAATGTAGCTTCAATGCCCATGCGCTTCATTGTGACGGCAATCAGGTTAAAGCTACCGCCGTAGATTGCCGACGAGGCAACGATGTGATCGCCTGCGCCGAGGATGGTGAACAGCGAGAAGAATGTTGCCGCCTGACCTGATGAGGTGAGCATTGCCGCAACACCGCCCTCAAGTGCCGCAATTTTTGCTGCTACGGCGTCATTAGTGGGGTTCTGAAGACGGGTGTAGAAATATCCGCTTTCCGAAAGGTCGAAAAGTCTGCCCATCTGCTCGCTTGATTCGTATTTGAAGGTTGTGGACTGGTAAATAGGCAGAACTCGCGCTTCACCGTTTCCGGGTGTGTAGCCTGCCTGGACGCAGTTTGTGTTAATTTTGTAGGACATTGTTATCACTCCTTATTTTATTTTGCAGGCTTATAGCCATCTTTAAGCGTTACGACACGGTTGAATGTGCCGGGGTTCTTCGAATCGACACAGAAGTAACCTGTGCGTACAAACTGGAACTTATCGCCGGACTTTGCATCGGCGAGAGCAGGTTCGAGCTTGGCATTCTTGATTACAGTCTTGGATTCGGGATTCAGATAATCGGTGTACTGCTTATCCTCGGGAAGCTTTGAGGGATCTTCAAGTGTTAAGAGATTATCGTAAAGCACGACATCCGCTTCGGTTGTGTTCTTTGCAGAGAGCCAATGGATAGTACCTTTGATTTTTCTGCCGTCAACGGGATTGCCGTTACCTGTTTCGAGGTCTGCCGTTGCGTGAATTTCCTTGATAGATCCGTCAGCGTTTTTGACGATATCGCCGCATTTGATGATATATGCGCCCATCAGACGTACCTCCCCCTCGGGCTTCAGACGGAAGAATTTCGGAGGCGGTACCTCGGCGAAGTCCTCTGCGTCGATATAAAGCTCACGTGTGAATTTCACGCCGCGCGTACCCATTTCCGGATGCTGCGGATGGTTCGGAAGCTCGAAGGTTTCTTCCTTATCCTCGGGATAGTTGTCGATTATAACCTTGATGGGATCGAGGACTGCAACACGTCTCGGCGCGGTTTCGTTAAGCTCATCGCGTATACAAGCTTCAAGCAGGCGAAGGTCAACAAGGCTATCGGATTTTGCAACGCCGATGCGACCGCAGAAATCAACGATGGAAGCACCTGTGTAACCGCGGCGGCGCATACCGCACAGTGTGGGCATACGGGGATCGTCCCAGCCGTCAACCTGTCCGCTTTCAACGAGTCCGCGAAGGAATCGCTTTGAGAGGACGGTGTTGGTGATATTGAGTCTTGCAAATTCGATCTGACGCGGCTTATGCGGAACGCTTACGTTTTCGATTACCCAGTTATAAAGCGGACGGTGGATCTCAAATTCGAGCGAGCAGAGGGAGTGTGTGATACCCTCAAGTGCGTCCTGGATCGGATGTGCGAAGTCGTATGTGGGGTAGATGCACCATTTGTCGCCGTGACGGTGGTGATGCATATGCTTGATTCTGTAAATTACGGGGTCACGCAGCCAGAAGTTACCCGACGCGAGGTCGATCTTTGCGCGCAGGGTATACTTTCCGTCCGGGAACTCACCGTTTTTCATTCTCTCAAAGAGATCGAGGTTTTCTTCCATAGGACGCTCGCGCCACGGGGATTTTGCCGGATTCTGCAGGTCGCCTCGGTATTCGTCCATCTGATCGGCAGAGAGCTCGCAGACGTATGCAAGGCCTTTCTTTATAAGCTCGACTGCGTATTCGTAGTCCTTTTCAAAATAGTCGGAGCCGTAAAAGAAGCGGTCCTCCCAGTCAAAGCCGAGCCAGTGGATATCCTCCTTTATGGCATCAACGTATTCGGTGTCCTCCTTTGCAGGATTGGTGTCGTCCATGCGGAGGTTACATTTACCGCCGTACTTTTTCGCCGTGCCGAAGTCGATAGCGAGTGCCTTACAGTGTCCGATATGCAGATAACCGTTAGGCTCGGGCGGAAAACGTGTATGAACGGTATTAACCTTACCCTCGGCGAGGTCTTCGTTTATAAATTCTTCTATAAAATTTGATGCTTCGATAGCCATTTTAGTAATCCTTTCATTAAAGACTTGCGATCATTGCGTTGATTCTTGCTATGGTGCGATCCTTGCCGAGTATCTGCATTACCGTGTAAAGATCGGGTGCGTTCATCTTGCCCGTTACTGCAACGCGGATGAACATACTGATATCGGCAACGCTGCCCTTGAATGCGGACGGATCAGCTTTATACGCCTTCATATCGGAAGCGAAGCCAAGCCCGTCTGCGATAGCTTTAACCTTGTCAAACCACACGTTCATATCGTCGTTTATATCATATGATGCGATGAATTTTTCAAGTGTTGCTTTGATATCGTCCTTTGCGAAGTTATCGGGGATGGTATCTTCGACAGTGTAAAGCTCGTCATAGAAGAAGCCCATATAAGGCTTTGCATCTGCCCAGGTCGCAAGGTCTTTTCTCGGCTTCTTTCCGCCGCGTCCGATGGCGAATATCTTTTCGGCGTAGACACTGTCTGCGTCAAGCAACTTTCCGAAATCGGGATCGAAATCGAGTGCCCATTCGGTGACCTTATCGGTGACCGTTTTTGCGTCCATACGGCTGATGACATTCTTTGATACGTCATTTAATTTATCAAAGTCAAAGAGACAGCCCGAGGTTGACATCTTCTTTATGTTGAACGGGAAATCGGTGTACGGCTTGTCGGGGTTCTGCATATGCCATTCCTCATAGTTTGAATTGAGGAGCGTCATGATATATTCGCAAACCGCCTCGGGGCAGTAGCCCATACGGGTGTAATCGTCCATGTTAGCGCCCATGTCACGCTTGGAGAGCTTCTTTTTATTGCCCTGATCGTCGAGCTTCATTATCTGCGCGATGTGCATATACTTCGGAAGCTTAAAGCCGAGAGCCGCGAAGAGCTGTATATGCTTCGGCAGACTGGGAAGCCACTCCTCGCCGCGGATGACGTGTGTTGTTCCCATTAAGTGATCGTCAACTGCGTGTGCGAAGTGATATGTCGGGATTCCGTCAGACTTTAAGAGGACGAAATCCTCATCGTTTTCGGGAACGTCGATATTGCCCTTGACGAGGTCGGTGAACTTCATCTTCTTTTCGGGATCGCCGAGCGCGAGGATTCGCAGAACAAACGGATGACCTGCTTTTAAGTGTTCCTCAACCTCCTCGATCGTAAACTCACGGCGAGCGAGCATTTCGGCACGTTTTGCTTCTGCCTCTGCCTGCCAGTCTGTGTTTTTAAGCTCTTCTTTTTTGTTTACCTGTGCAAGCTCGTCAAGCTCCTCCTCGGTTGTGAAGCAAGGATATGCCTTACCCTCGCGGACGAGCTGCTTTGCGTAGGTCTGATATATTTCGGCACGCTGACTTTGCTTATACGGGCCGTAGATGCCGTGGTCGGAAATGTTACCGTTCTCGTCGAGTATTGCGCCCTCGTCGAAGTTGATGCCGTAGGTGGCGAGAGTTTTTATGAGTCCCTCTGCCGCACCCTCAACCTCACGCTTTGCGTCAGTGTCCTCGATTCGCAGATAGAAAACGCCGCCGCTCTGATGTGCGAGACGCTCACCGACGGTTGACGGGAAAAGTCCGCCGAAATGGACAAATCCTGTCGGGCTCGGTGCGAATCTTGTAACCTTTGCGCCCTCGGGGAGTTCACGGCGCGGGTAACGCGCTTCCATATCCTCGGGGAGGGTTTTGATGTTCGGGTAGAGAAGCTCTGCTAAATAATTGTAGTCCATGTTTATATTGTCCTTTCGTTTCAGGATAGATGTTTTAAATATATGTTTGATGTACGTTCACGCTCGAGTGTGGTCGTTGAGCCGTGACCGGGATAAAGCTTATAGTCGCCGGAAAGGGAAACGAGGCGTCGGAGAGATTGCTCCATTGCGCGGTCGTCGCCGCCGTAAAGGTCACACCTTCCGATTCCGCTGTGGAATAATGTATCACCTGTCACGATGATTCCGTCGCTCATATAGCAGACCGAGCCTGCTGTGTGTCCCGGGGTGTGAAGCACGGTGAGCTTCGTCTCGCCAAGCTCAATTGTGTCGCCGTCGGAGAGTGTTATCTCTGCAGGCGCACATCCATCGGTTATGCGTGCAAACTGTGCCATATAGGTTAAGCTCGGATCGGAGAGACTATCCGCATCGTATTTGTGCAGTGCGAGTGGTGCACCGGTTTCGCGTCTCAATGCTTCAAGCGAAAGCATATGATCGAAATGTGCATGAGTTAAAAGTATATATTTTATTTTCACTCCGTTTGTTTCACAGAGTGTCATAATCTTTTGTTCGCAGCCTCTGCCGCCGGGATCGATTACAGCACCGATTCCAGTCACCTCATCGGAAATGATGACACAGTTTGTACGCATCTCTCCGAGAGGTAATACGCTGACTTTCATAATGGGTACTATCCCCCTATTTTATATTAATACTATTATTATACCACGCTTTTCTTTGTTTGTCTATATTTTCGACGGTAATTTTTAGAAAAAATAAAACTTCCGAGCGAAAAATTTTTTTGCATTTTTCCGACATATTTTGTGGCTTTTTTACTTTTTCCGACTGATTTTATCTTATTAGTTGACAATGGCGTTCCCAAGTGTTAAACTAAAGTGTAATATATTATTTTGCGAGGTTATAAAAATGACTGAATATCAGAATATAATCGGCATTGTTGCAGGCGTCAAGCCTTCGATGAAATGGGACGGTAAGGAATCGGTTACCGATTGGCAGACACGTGCCAAGGCGAAGCTTCGTGAGCTTATCGGACTTGACAGAATGATACCTGCCGAGAAGTGTGTCGAGATCGAATATGACAGACAGGAAGCGGATTTTCGTGAGATTCGCTTTAAGTTTCAGAGTGAACCCGGATATTTTGTTCCGTGTCATATGCTCATCCCGAACGGTACTGTCGGCAAGCTGCCTGCGGTCATCTGTATGCAGGGACACAGCCTTGGTATGCACATAAGCCTTGGAAGAACCAAATATGAGGGCGAGGAGGTTAACGGTGACCGTGATTTCTGTATCCGTGCCGTTAAAGAGGGATACATTGCTATTGCCCTTGAACAGCGTAACTTCGGTGAATGCGGCGGCACTGAAACAGGCCCGAAATGCACCGAGCCGGCGCTGACAAATCTGCTTATCGGCAGAACGACGATCGGCGAGCGTGTCTGGGATGTTTCGCGCTGCATTGATGTACTGCTCTCCGATTTTGCAGAGTATATACTTCCCGAGGAAATTTATGCACTCGGTAACTCGGGCGGAGGTACGACTACTGTTTATGTAACCGCGCTTGAGGAGCGTCTTGCAGGCGGTGTACCGTCATGTGCGGTATCGACCTTTGCCGCTTCGATAGGTGCGATGCAGCACTGTGCCTGCAACTATGTTCCGAATATCCTCAATTATTTTGATATGGCAGAGATACTCATGATGAGTGCACCTCGTAAGCTGGTTGTTGTCAGCGGTGCAGAGGATCCGATCTTCCCTGTAAAGCAGGCTAAGGAAATGGTTGCCGAGGCGAAGGAATTTTACGCGGCGGCAGGTGTACCCGAGCGTATTGCTCACGTTATCGGAGACGGCGGTCACCGCTTCTATGCCGACGGCGCCTGGTCTGCGCTCAAAGGTATGAAATAAGCTTAATAATCAGTTTTCAAAGGAGCTGTCATGTGACGGCTTCTTTTTTTGTGCGGTGAATTATGGTTTAGCGGTGAGAGCCCTCATCAGTCGAGCGAAGCTCGACTGCTTCCCCAAAGGGAAGCCTTTTAGTAAGAATTACGTTGGCTTTTTTGGCTCAAATCTAACCTAAAGCCTTCCCTCGGGGGAAGGTGGCACGCCAAAGGCGTGACGGATGAGGGTTTCTCCGCTAAACCATAATTTATCATCTTGTCAAAAAAGCTTTCTCTCCATTTATGTATATACCACGTATATGCACGTATATTTACGCAAAAAAACGTGATTCGGACGGTATGAAATGATACTGCTTGGCGTGTGGGGGCAGATTTGTTATGGTATGCTAAATGTGCGGCGAGCAATATATTATGAGCGGAGATGGTACATATGGTGTGACATGAGGGAAAACTGACGAATGCACGGGATTTGGTGCGGAAATTTTATTTAATTGCGGAGGTTAAAAATGAAATATGAAGTTAATGGAGCTTCGATAACACTCACAGAGGATGAGGTGCTTGTTGCAGGCTCCGTAAAGGTTCACTTTGCCGAGTTTGTTTTCGACGAATCGTGGGATGCTTACACGGCAAAGGTTGCTGTTTTCAGGCGCGGCGATGTTGAACGTGAAATGCAGATCGTTGACGGAAAATGTGAGATTCCGTGGGAGGTTTTAAGTGAACGCGGCTCGATGCAGGTCGGCGTTTACGGTTCAACGGGAAAGGTCAGACGTCCAACGCTGTGGGCAGTTCCGAAAACGGTACAGCCGGGTGCGGTTTCCTGTGAAAAGTCACGCGAGCCTACTCCCGATAAGTGGCAGCAGGTGCTTGCGACGATCGAGCAGGCAGAATATGCGGTAACGCCGCGTATATCGGATAGCGGAAACTGGTTTGTCGGCGATAAGGATACAGGCGTCAAGGCACGCGGTGATAACGGTGACGATTATATACTCACCGAGGCTGACAAATCGGAGATCGCACAGCTGGTGCTTGCGGTACTTTCGGACGGAGATGAGGTGAGTTATTAATGGCGATGGTTATCACCGACAGCAGAAATTATTCAAATATTGCCGCGAAAATACGTGAGAAAGCTGAAACCGCTGCTCTTTTTAAGCCATCCGAGATGGCGGCAGGTATTGAGGAGGTATATTCTTGCGGCTATAATAATGGCATAAAAGTCGGATATGAAAACGGATACGCTTACGGCGAAAGCATTGGTGCGCAGACAGAATATGACCGATTCTGGAATGAGTTTCAGGACTATGGTGACCGTACCGATTATACGTATGCTTTCAGATGGTGGAACGCGGACTATATCC
>CAYSFT010000024.1:0-30825 GCA_964430755.1 uncultured Lachnospiraceae bacterium
TCGCTTTGTCAGCCGTAACCGTTTGTCCGCCGCCAGCTGCGTCGGCGGCTCAATGACTCCATTGTTTCTTTCTCGCAGTAACGCCGCTTTGCGGCTGAGGTTAGTTATAAGAGTCACATAACAATGAAATTCACCCATGCCTTATAAAATATAATAAATTCGCTCATTTGACGAGAGTCCTATTGACAAATGCGTGACGGTGAGGTATAATCAAATCAGTAAAAAAATTCCGGAGGAATATATTATGTTTAAAACAATAACACCCGAGCGTGTCGGTATTGACAGCGCGCATATCAGAGCTTTTATGGAGAATCTCGAAAGTCACCATCTTGCAACTCATGCTATTATAATTGCTCGCGGTAACGACATCCTTTTTGAGCATTATACTGCTCCGTTTCACAAGGATTACTGCCATCGTATCTATTCGTCCACAAAGAGCTTTACAGCTATCGGTGTAGGCTTTGCCGAGCAGGACGGTCTTCTTAACATAAACGATAAGCTCAGCAAGTATTTCCCCGAGGAAAGCAAGCTCACCGATAATCCCGATATTCTCGATCTCACAATCAGAAATCTCCTCATGATGAGAACAGCCGGCAGAGTTACCGATATCTGGTTCGATGCACGCACACCTGACCGTGTTGCACATTATTTCAAGAAAAGATCATACACTCGTCGTCCCGACACCGAATGGGAATATGACAGCAACGGCTCGTTTATCCTCTGTGCACTCGTTGAGCGCGTAACCGGCAAGGATTTTATGGAATATATGCGTGAGAAATTACTCGACCGCATCGGTTTTTCCAAGGCAGCAAAAATGCTCAAGTGTCCCGGCGGACATTCGTGGGGTGACTCGGCGATGCTTTGTACCGCTCGCGACTTCCTTTATACTGCCCGTTTCATGCTGAACGGCGGTTCATGGGATGGCGAACAGATTCTCAACAAAGAATATGCAACGGCGGCAACCGCAAGACTCTCCGAAAGTGCCGAGGGCGATCCCAACAGCATCAGAACACAGGGCTACGGCTATCAGTTCTGGCGTTCGCTCGGAAACGGATTTGCATTCAGAGGAGCTGCTTCAAACATCGTTCTTGCAGACTTTGACAGCGACATGATTCTCGTGGTTCTGGCTGACTCTCAGGGACGTGGCTGCGAGGTTGTCCCGGATGATATCTATGCCCGTGCTTTCTATCAGCTCATCGTAAAGAATCTCGGCGAGCCGCTTCCCGAATCGGATGCATACAATGATCTCATCGCATACACAAAAACGCTCCGTCTTGCAGAAGCGATCGGTGATTCAGTTTCGTATATCGAAGATGATATCAACGGTGTTGAATACACGCTCGATGAAAACCCGATGGGTATCACCCGTTTCAAGTTGACCTTCGATGCAAAGGGCGGTTGCTTCGATTATACCAATGCACAGGGCGACAAGAAAATCTTCTTCGGCCGTCGTGGTTACGGTAACGCTTACTGCACATTCCCGCAGACCGGTTATTCAAAGGATATCGGCAGTGTCAGCGAGCCGGGACATACATATAAGTGTGCCGCATCTCACGCATGGGAGCTCACGAACACTCTTGTAATCCGCGTTCAGATAATCGACGAATATCTCGCTCAGCTCAACATGAAATTCACCTTTGAGGGCGATGGCGTGAAAGTTTCAATGGTGAAATTTGCCGAGGATTTCCTTGAAGAATACAAGGGCGAGGCTGTCGGCAAAAAGGTATAATAAAACAAGAATGGAACACTTTGAACGGTGTTCCATTTTTATATTGGGGATAACCTATATGAACGGGTGACCTGTTGGCAAGGAGTGCTGTGCGAGATAGGTGGTGTCGGAATGCGGACGCAGGTCTACCTCGCGTATCCTCTCGCGCAGCTTGAGGACGAACGACGGCGAAACCGACAGCTCGTCAATTCCCATTCGAAGAAAGGTTTCCGTCAGCGTAAGGTCGGCGGCAAGCTCACCGCAGATGCCTATCCATTTGCCGTTTGCGTGCGCATTGTCAGCTGCCTTTTCGATAAGGCGCAGTACCGCTTCGTGATGGGTGTCACAGAAGGGCTCAAGCTGCGGATTCTGCCTGTCACAGGCGAGGGTATACTGCGTCAGATCGTTCGTTCCGACGCTGAAAAAATCGACCATAGGCGCAAGCTTATCGCTGATTATGGCAGAGGCAGGCGTTTCGATCATGATTCCCATCTCAATACTGTCCGATACCGGTATGCTCTCGCGCTTCAGCTCATCGCGGACATCAGCGCATATTTCGAGAATCTCGGTGATTTCGGATTCGCTCGTTATCATCGGAAACATAATTCCAAGCTCACCGTATACCGATGCACGGTATAGTGCACGAAGTTGGGTTCTGAATATTTCGGGACGTGTCAGGCATATCCGTATCGCTCGCAGACCGAGCGCGGGATTTTCTTCGCGCTTTAGTCCGAAGTAGGCGACCTGCTTGTCAGCTCCGATGTCGAGTGTGCGTATTATAACCTTTTTACCTGCCATGCTCTCGAGCACACGCTTATAAACGCTGAACTGCTCGTCCTCGCTCGGGAAGTCACGGCTTTCAAGATAGAGAAATTCGCTCCTGAAAAGTCCGATTCCGCCTGCATCGTTGAGAAGCACAGCGCCGATATTGTCAATGCCGCCGATGTTTGCAAAGACCTTGATCTTCGTGCCGTCGAGGGTGATATTTTCCTTTCCGCGAAGCTCATCGAGACGTTTTTTTGCCGCGTGATCCTCACTGCGCTTCTTCTCGGCTTCGAGTATTGCGTGCTTATTCGGTGAGAGCGTCACCTCACCCGTTGAGCCGTTGACGATAGCGATATCACCGTCGCGCACTGCCGCCAAAAACGCATCACCGACACCGATTACGGCCGGGATGTTCATGCTTCTTGCAAGGATCGCCGTGTGCGAATTTGCCGAGCCATGTGCCGTTACAAAGGCGAGCACCCGGCTTTTGTCGAGCGATACCGTTTCACTCGGCGCAAGATCGTCGGCGCAGATTATCAGCTTCTCATCAGGAGAGGGCACATCCATACCGCATCCGCCCGAAAGAGTGCGTATCAATCGCTCGGAAATATCGCGTACATCCGCGGCACGTGCCTGCATATAGCTGTCATCCATCGCAGAGAACATCGCCGCGAAATTGTCCGATGTCAGAGCGACGGCGTACTCGGCGTTTATCTGCTGGCGCTCGATCATGCCGATTACCGATTCGTTATAGTCATCGTCATTTATCATCATGCGATGAATATCGAATATCTGTGCGCCTGCTTCGCCAACCTCGACAAGTGCCTTTTCATAAAGCGTATCAAGCTCACACAGTGCACATTTTTTCGCGCTCTTATAGCGTTCGATCTCAGAGCGCGTGTCGTCCACTCGCTCACGTGTCACCTTCGCTTCATCCCTGCGAAGCACCGAGATTTTTCCGATAGCTATCGCGCCATATACGCCTTTTCCCATAAAGATACGCATTTCTGACCTCCACTTAAAGGTTTGCTTCAAAAAACTCTTTCATTGCTGCGAGTGCAGCTTCCTCGTCGCCGCCCTCAACGCTTATTTCAACCGTGTCACCGCACTTAACTCCAAGTCCCATAACCGAGAAAAGCTTTGAGGCATCGGCGCTCTTATCTCTCTTTTTGAGCGTTACACGGCTGCCCGTTTCCTTTGCCTTGTTAACGAGCATTCCGGCAGGTCGCGCATGAATACCGATCTCGTCACGGATTTTAAAACTAAAGCTTTTCATCGGTCATTCTCCTTTTTTCGAAAGTCTCATGATATCCCGTCCGCGTGTGACGTTACCGCTTATGAGCGGCTTTATTTCGCCGTATTCGTCGCTGTTGCAGACAACGATGGGGGACGTTAACTTGTAGCCCTCGTTTCTGATGCCCTTGATGTCAAACGAGAGCAAAAGATCGCCGCGCTTGACGCTCTGTCCCGAGTTTACGTGAGCAACGAAATATTTGCCGTTCAGCTTAACTGTGTCAATGCCGATGTGCAGGAGTATCTCACAGCCGTCCGCACCCTTGAGATTTACCGCGTGACGTGTGTCGAATACGGTTTCAACAGTACCGTCGCAGGGCGCATAAAGCTTTCCGTCAGTCGGTTCGATTGCAACGCCGTCGCCGAGCATACGCTTTGAGAATACGTCGTCTTCAACCTTATCAAGAGGTACGATCTTACCCGTCAGCGGCGAGACTAAAACAGTGTCATCCGTAACCGATTCGGTTTCTTTTTTTGCGGTGTTACCGTCAGAATCGGCCGCGATTATCTCCTCGGTGCGTGCAGAATCGGGTGAATCAATGAAATCTTCAAGATTCGACTTGACCACAGCAACACGTGGGCCGTATATGACCTGCACGCCTTCGCCCTTGCGTATAACGCCCGATGCACCGCTTCTCTTTAAGTGTGCTTCGCTGACGTGTGAGGGATTTTTAACGGTTACGCGCAGTCTTGTTGCACAGCAGTCGATGTCGGATATATTGTCCTTGCCGCCGAGTCCGTGCAGTATAAGTGCGCTTGTGATATCGGTGGAAGCTTTGGCGGCTTTGCGTGCTTCAACATCCTTTCGGGTGTAGAGCTTGGTTTCCTCGTCGTCAGCCTCACGTCCGGGAGTTTTTAAGTTGAGCTTTCGTATCATTATGCTGAAAAGGAAATAGTAAATGACAGCGTAAACAAGGCCGATCAACACTATCCATATCCAGTTGGTTTTTGCGTTGCCCTGCAGGATACCAAAGAGCGTCAGGTCAATGATACCGCCCGAGAAGGTCATACCAACGCCGACGTTAAAGATGTGAGTGAGCATATAGGAAAGTCCGGCGAGGATACAGTGAATGACATAGAGTATCGGGGAAACAAAGAGGAAGGTGAATTCGATCGGCTCGGTGATACCCGTGAGCATTGCAGTCAGCGCCGCAGAGATGAGAAGTCCGCCGACGAGCTTACGCTTTTCGGGACGTGCGGTGCGGTACATAGCAAATGCCGCCGCAGGTAAACCGAAGATCATGAACGGGAATTTGCCCGACATAAAGCGTGTTGCCGAAACGGAGAACTGCGTTGTCGATTTTGAGGCAAGCTCGGCGAAGAATATATTCTGTGCGCCCTGAATGAGGTTGCCGTCAATGATCATTGAGCCGCCGACCTCTGTCTGCCAGAAGGGCATATAAAAGACGTGGTGCAGACCGAACGGAATAAGTGCACGCTCGATGATACCGTAGATCCACGTGCCGGCATATCCCGAAGCGAGAACGAGATTACCGAGGCTTGCGATCCAACCCTGAACAATAGGCCAGACGAAAAACATCGCAACGCCGACAAGCAGGTAAACGATACTCGATATGATCGGGACAAATCTTGTGCCGCCAAAGAATGCAAGCACCTGCGGAAGCTCGATCTTATAGAAACGGTTATGAAGCGCCGCAACGCCGAGTCCGACGATGATACCGCCGAAAACGCCCATCTGTAATGTCGGGATACCGAGTGTGGTCGTTGTGGAGTTTGCCGCCATACTTTCAACGCCGCCGTGAGCGGTTATGAGTGCGCTGATTGCGGTGTTCATGATAAGGTAAGCAACAGCTCCCGAGAGGGCTGCAACCTCTTTTTCCTTTTTCGCCATACCGATGGCAACGCCTATGGCAAAGAGAAGCGCTAAGTTGTCAAAAACTGCACTGCCCGTTTTCGCCATTATATCGAGGACTGTATAAAGTATACCTCCCTCATAAATGATTTTGTCAAGGCCGTAGGTTTCGAGTGTGGTTGCGTTTGTGAACGAGCTGCCGATGCCAAGTAACAGTCCGGCAACCGGAAGCAGTGCGATCGGAAGCATGAACGAGCGTCCGACACGCTGCAAAACGCCGAATATCTTTGATTTCATTGTGTAATTCCTTTCGAAAATGATCTTGCGTTTCTTATTATGCACCGCATTTTGCGAAAAATTACATGAAAATAAAAATATATCTTTTGCCCTTAAATGTTGGGGCATTGTATCCGAATTTGACAATAATTACTTAATTTTTGTGAAAAAAGAAAAAGCCTATTGAAATTTATCTCGGACGATGTTATAATTATGGTTAAGTGATTGTTTTGAAGCGGAAATATACCGTTTCGGGAGGCTTACAATGGCGATACTGTTTGAAAAAACGCTGGTTCTTCTTATTTTCATTTTGGTGGGATTCGGACTTGCAAAGGCAAAAATTGTCCACGGCGAGCACGCAAAGATACTATCGGAGCTGTTTGTTTATATCTTTCTGCCCTGTAACTGCATATCGACATTCTCCGCAAATTTTACGGTGGAATATATAACCGAGAAATATCCGCTCCTCATTTCATCGGCTGTACTCATGATCGTGACGGGGGTTTCGATGCATTTTCTCGCCAAGCTTTTTTCGAAAAACAAATATGAGCAAGGTTTATACGAATATTCGCTCGTGCTCTCAAACTGTGCCGGTGTCGGATATTCAATTGCGCTCGGTGTACTCGGGGAAGCGGGACTTACCGACATTATGGTTTTTGCGATCCCGATCAATATTTATACATATACATACGGCTATGCGCTGTTGACCAAACGAACTATCTCCCCAAAGAACATATTTTCTTTGAAAACCCTGCATATGCTTCTTAATCCGATAACCCTTTCAATGGTTGTCGGAATGATACTCGGACTCACCGGAATACATCTCCCGGGCTTCCTTGACTCGGCACTTAGCAGTGCTGCAAAATGTCTCACGCCGGTTGCTTTGCTGATCGTCGGTATTGCGATATCGGGCTTCAAACTGAAAAAACTCTTTTGCGACGTGCGCGCGTATGTTGCCACGGCATTAAGACTTGTGATACTGCCTGTCGTGTTTGGAGGCGTTATGTGGCTTTGCGGTATTCGCGGTGCGGTGCTTGCTTCAGCGGTCATCTTCCTTGCGGGTCCATGCGGAATGAACACGGTTACCGTTCCGAAGCTTTTTGACGAAAGCTGTGAGATCGGCGCAGGTATGGCTCTGCTCTCAAATCTGTTTTCATGCGTGACAATACCGATAATTCTGATGTTATTCGGAATTGGTATATAACCGTATATTGATACAAAATTGCAAAATATTATCAAATAGGCATTGAAAAATACGAACGTGAGTGATATAATGTTTAGGGTGCAGCAGAATGCTGCCCGGAAAGGGAAAGGGAGATAAAATCATGATAGCATTATTTGAGCAAACACTGATACTTTTCGTGTTCATTGCAGCCGGCTTCGGGCTTACCAGAGCTAAAATTATTCACAGTGAGCACGCGAAGATCCTTTCGGAATTGCTTATGTACGTTTTCATCACGTGTAGCTGTCTTAATACCTTTGCGACTAATTTTACACTCGAATATATAACCGGAAAATATCCGCTGATTATTGCCGGAGGCGCTATTATTATCTTCACCGGTGTTGTTATGCACTTTGTTGCAAAGCCTTTTTCGAAGAAGCCGTATGAGCGTGTTATATACGAATATTCTCTTGTAATGCCGAACTACGGCGGCGTTGGATATCCGATAGTGCTCGGACTTTTCGGCTCTGCCGGACTTACGGATTTCATGGTCTTTCTCATCCCGGTTATGATATATACATATACATACGGCTACTGCAGTCTCACAAAGCGCAATATATCACTGCGACATTTATTCAGCATGAGAACGCTTCTGATGCTCGCAAACCCGATTATAATCTCCATGATTATCGGTATGATAATGGGACTTACAGGCATGAAGCTGCCGGGATTTCTTGATTCTGTGGTAACAAGCTCTGCAGGATGTCTTGCGCCTGTTGCGATGCTTATTGTCGGTATAACAATTGCCGATTTTGATATTAAAAAGCTTCTTTCAAATAAGCGTGCTTACATAGTTGTTGCGCTTCGTTTGGTCATAATACCGCTTGTTATCGGCGGCGTGATGTGGCTTATCGGTATCCGCGGAGATATTCTCAAATATACGGTGATGTTCCTTGCGATCCCCTGCGGAATGAACACGGTAACGCTTCCGAAGCTGTTTGACGAAAACTGCGAGATCGGTGCGAGCATGGCACTGCTCTCAAACCCGCTTGCCTGCGTAACGATGCCGCTGGTGCTTGCGCTGTTTGGTATCGGAATCTGATTGAAAGTCTCTCAGGGCGAAGAAAGGCATAAAAAGGGAACTATCTTTGTCGCTTGCCCTATCAGTCACCTGCGGTGACAGCTCTCCCGGAGGGAGAGCCTTGGCTGTTTTTGATAAAAATGAGCTGTCTGCTTAAATGCAGGCAGCTTTTTTGCGTATAGAGGCGTATAGTTAACTTGACACATCGAGCGATATATGTTATAATTAATAATCCCTATATAGGAGGTGCCTATGAAAAAACGTATACTTGTCGCCATGAGCGGAGGTGTTGACAGCTCTGTTGCGGCGTATCTTATAAAATCGCAGAACGAGGATGCCGTCGGCGTGACGCTCAAGCTCTTTTCAAACGAGGATATCTCTCTCGATGCAGATAAAACCTGCTGTTCGCTTTCAGATGTTGAAGATGCCAAAAGCGTTGCGGCAAGACTTAAAATGGATCATCACGTTTTCAATTTCAGCGATAATTTCAAAGAAAAGGTGATTGACCGTTTCATTGCAATCTACGAATCGGGCGGAACTCCGAACCCGTGTATTGACTGCAACCGTTTCATCAAGTGGCGACAGCTTCTCATGCGTGCCGATTTGATGGAATGCACACATATCGCAACGGGACATTATGCGCGCGTTGAATTTGACACCTCATCGGGGCGAATGTTATTAAAGCGCTCTGCCGACCGTGGCAAGGATCAGACCTATGTTTTGTGGGCACTGACACAGGAGCAGCTCTCGAGGACGATACTTCCGCTTGGGTCACTTACAAAGGATGAGGTTCGTGCTATTGCAGAGGGAAACGGCTTTATCAATGCGGACAAGCCCGACAGTCAGGATATCTGCTTTGTTCCGGACGGGGACTATGCCGGATTTATCGAGCGGTATTCGGGAAGAGTGTCGCCTGTGGGCAACTTCATTGACAGAGACGGAAAAATACTCGGTAAGCACAAGGGCTTGATACGGTACACGATCGGTCAGCGAAAGGGGCTTGGCATCTCGCTTGGCAAGCCGGCATTTGTCAGCCGTATTGATCCCGTTAACAACACTGTGATGCTCGGCGATGAGGACTTGCTTTTCTCGTCTTCGCTCGATGCAGGTGACATAAATCTCATTGCCGTGCCGAAAATAGAAACACCTCTGCGCGTCACTGCAAAGGTGCGTTACAGCGCAAAAGAAGCCCCTGCCACGGTCGTTCAGACAGGGGATGATGAGCTGCATATTGAGTTTGACACGCCGCAGAGGGCACTGACACGCGGACAGTCTGTGGTGCTTTATTCCGACGAGGTCGTCATCGGCGGCGGCATTATAAAATAGTCACGCTATGAGATCGGATATCACGTCGAAAAGGTGACATGGATAGACGTTATGCTGGCAGAGGGTGTTGAAAATGCGTTCCGCTTCACCGATGTCGGTTGTAACGTCTTCAATGCTTTCATGCTCGAAGCTGTCGCCGGTGGTCATTGCGACGGTAAAATTATACGTGCAGCAGTGAAATTCCCTCAGCGGCATCATGCTGACACTGCATTCAAAGCTTGTGCTGTTATCGAGTATTTTGCGGCAATAAAAAACGGATGCTTCGATTGCCTCCGAAAGGTTTTCATTCATTTTTACAGATACTCCATATAGTATTTGTATCTGCATACCGGTATGTAATTACAATAATTATTATATCACAGAATATCGAATATGTAAAGAAAAATCGGCGGCAGTTTTCGACAATGGCAATTTCGGGGAAAAATCTTCAAATACTATTGCAAAATCCGAGTGGATTTGTTATAATATAAAGAGAATTATATGATTTCAAAATTTAATTAATCAAAAGGAAAATAAAACTATGGGAGCACAACTTACTAATAACGATAAACGTACCTCTTATGTTGCCGAGCTTTCTGCAAAGAATATCGGCGAGCGCGTCTGCCTTATGGGATGGGTTCAGCGTCAACGAGACCTTGGCGGTCTTATCTTCGTTGACCTGCGTGACCGTTCCGGTATCGTCCAGCTGGCATTTGACGATAACACCGATAAGGCTGTATTCGATGCGGCATTTGCGCTTCGCTCGGAATATTCGATTTGCGCTAAAGGTGTTGTTCGCGCACGCGGTGAGGGCGCAGTGAACAAGAATATCCCGACGGGTGAAATTGAGATTGCGGTTGATGAATTAAAGGTATTCTCAACGGCACAGACTCCTCCCTTTGAAATTGTCGAGAACAGCGACGTTAAGCCGGAGCTCCGCTTAAAGCACCGTTACCTTGACCTTCGCCGTCCCGACCTTGCCAACAATATTATCGCGAGAAGCAAGATTGCCAAGATCGTCCGCGATTACTATATGGAAAACGGCTTCCTTGAAATTGAGACTCCGTGTCTTATCAAGCCGACTCCCGAGGGTGCACGCGACTATCTCGTTCCCAGCCGTGTACATCCCGGCAAGTTCTATGCGCTTCCGCAGTCTCCTCAGCTTTATAAGCAACTTCTGATGCTCTCCGGCTTTGACCGTTACATTCAGATCGCACGCTGCTTCCGTGACGAGGACCTTCGTGCAGACCGTCAGCCCGAGTTCACACAGATCGACCTTGAGATGTCATATGTCACCGAGGACGATGTTATGGAGATCAACGAAAAGTTTGTTGTTCGTCTTTGGAAGGAATTTCTCGGCGTTGACCTGCCGACTCCGTTCCTGCGCATGACTTATGCAGAGGCTATGGAGCGTTTCGGTTCGGATAAGCCCGATATGCGCTTCGGCTTTGAGCTTCGTGACATTTCCGATGTACTTGCAGGCTGCGGCTTCAAGGTGTTCGCAGACACAATCGCAAACGGCGGCTCGGTTCGTGCTATCGTTATAAACGGCGAAGCGGCAAAGTTCTCACGTAAGGAGATCGATTCGCTCACCAATTTTGTTAAGTCCTATAAGGCAAAGGGACTTGCATGGTATAAGAACGTGAACGGAGAGGTTTCGTCCTCTTATGCGAAGTTCCTTACCGATGAAGAAAACGCGGCTGTGTTAGGTAAGCTCGGTGCAGGTGAGAATGATATTATCTTCATTGTTGCCGATAAGAACAGTGTTGTTTACGATTCGCTCGGAGCGCTCCGCTGTGAGATTGCAAAGAGACTCGGCATTCTCAAGAGTGACGATTATAAGTTCCTCTGGGTTACCGAGTTTCCGCAGTTTGAATATGACGAGGATGACGGCAGATACTATGCAAAGCATCATCCCTTCACCATGCCGATGGAGGAGGATCTTGCGAAGTATGCAGACACCGATCCTTCGAAGATCCGCGCGAAGGCTTACGATATCGTGCTGAACGGTTACGAGCTTGGCGGCGGTTCGGTGCGTATTCACGATGCCGAGATACAGTCGAAGATGTTCGATCTCCTCGGACTTACCAAGGAAGAAGCAAACGAGAAGTTCGGATTCTTACTTGAAGCGTTCAAGTACGGTGTACCGCCTCATGCAGGTATGGCGTTCGGCTTTGACAGACTCTGTATGCTCGCGCTCGGACTTGACGATATCCGTGACGTTATCGCGTTCCCGAAGGTGCAGAATGCTTCCGAGCTTATGACAGGTGCCCCTGCGCTGCCAGATATGAAGGCACTTGGCGAGCTTTCCATTGCCGTTGTTAAGGAAGAAGAAGCGGCGGAGTAAATACACAAAATTTAAAGGACGGGGGGATTGTTCCTCGTCCTTTGTGTTGCTGCATGAAACTTTATGTGAGTTTGATAAGGAGGATGCGAAATATGTACGGTGCATTTATTGGCGATATTGTCGGATCAAAATACGAATTTAATAATATTAAGACCAAAAGGTTTCCGCTTTTTTCACAAGGATGCGACTATACAGATGATACAATTATGACAGTGGCTGTTGCTAAAGCGATTATGATGAGCCGCCGTGAACAATATGAAAAAAACAAAAACGGAAATGGGTTTCAGAAATTTCTTGTTGAGGTTATGCAAGATTTTGGCAGAAGGTATCCTAATCCGAAAGGCGCTTACGGAGATGGTTTTGCGAAATGGCTCCGTGCGCAGAACCCTGAACCTTACGGTAGTTATGGCAACGGTTCTGCTATGCGTGTTTCTCCCTGTGGACTGGCAGCGGTCACAATGGAGGAAGCACTGTCGTTAGCTCGTGCCAGTGCGTGTATAACGCATAATCATCCGGAGGGAATAAAAGGGGCAGAAGCTGTCAGTGCTGCTATCTTTTTGGCAAAGTGTGGGAAATCAAAAGCGGAAATCAAAAAGTACATAAGCGAGCACTATTACAACTTGGACTTTACTTTAAATTCAATAAGAGATAGTTACAGATTTGATGGTTCTTGCCAAGGCTCGGTTCCCCAAGCGATTGTGGCTTTTTTAGAATCTGAAAATTTTGAAGACGCTATAAGAAATGTAATTTCTATTGGCGGAGACTGTGATACAACCGGTGCAATTACAGGTTCAATTGCGTGGATATATTATGCGATACAGACCGGATGGTATGATGGTTGGGCGAATAACAAATTTGACCGCGCAATGCTTGAAATCAAATCGCAAGCAGCGAAGTATATCCCGAGCGAAATGATTGAAATTGCAGATGAATTTCACGAGGTGTGCTGGAGAAGAGCAGGAACCTTTGAGCGTGTTGGAGGATGTACTTCGATTTTAAATCGGGACGAATTAAAGAAATATTGGTCAGATTGGGAAAAACCGTATGATCGGAACAGTAGTGTTACATCTTCTGCAACAAAGGAAATTAAGGACGCAATGACAAAATTTTGCAGTAAGTATGTTGTACTCATGGAAGTTCTCTATCGGGATAAGGAGCTTAACCAATGGTGCCGTAATTATTCTGCACACAAAAGTAATACTGTGCATTGCGAATTAGAAAAAACAATTTACGATGGATTCATGCAAGAAGCGTATAAACTTGGGTTCATGCCGGAGGTTTTGTCATGGAATCTATACTCTGCTTATTCAGTGGATACAGCGTTGAACGGCACAGAGACAGATATGATTTATGGAATTTGTTCAGAAATCCGCTCGGACTACGGATGCAATGGAACGCTGATTCATCACTCAATTGCCAATGGAAATATGTATCGCTTGATGAGTGCTTTTCTTTCTTATACCCGAAAGCCTCAATATACACTGGAATACATTAAGGAGCAGGGATGCCAAGCAGAAGAAAGAGCACCGGGTGCTTGTCATGTCAGGCACGATCAATTCTTGGGAAAATGGCATTTACAAATACAACTGGACAACGAGCATCTATGGTATCTGAGTGTCTTTGTTCGTGATGATGGCAACTTTGAGAAATACTCATTAGACAAAGAGTCGGCTGATGATTGCCACTACGAATTTATTGAAGAACCGAAAATCAGAAAAAACCTCTACACTCCAGGAGATGAGAATAAATATTTCCATGAAATTCTGATTCGGTATGTACAAGCGCATGGAGGCGAGGCCTTGCGAAATCAGATAATGCCTTATGTAACGGGACAGTTTCATTTTTGATCAGCAAGGACAAACAAGGACGGGGTACAGTGGTTGTTCCTCGTCTTTTGTGCATCGTTATTGAATAAACATCATATATAAGTAAATAATCTTACAGACAGTTCTTGATTTATTTATAAATCTGTGGTATAATAATATCTACCGACAGAGAAAGGACGTGATGACATGGCGGATAAAAACGGAACAAAGTTAATCGCACCCAATAAAAAAGCACGCCATGATTATTTCGTCATGGAAACCTATGAGGCAGGTATTGAGCTTTTCGGTACAGAGGTAAAGTCGATACGTAAAGGACAGGTGAATCTCAAGGATTCGTACTGTTATGTTGACAAGGGCGAGCTTTTTGTGTCGGGCATGCATATAAGTCCATATGAGCAGGGAAATATTTTCAATAAGGACCCGATGCGTATACGTAAGCTGCTTATGCATAAAAAAGAGATAAACAAGCTGCTCGGACTTGTTACACAGCAAGGTTTGACGCTTGTGCCGCTGTCGATGTATTTTCGCGGTTCACGAGTTAAGATAGAGGTTGGACTTTGCAAGGGTAAAAAGCTTTATGATAAGCGTGATTCTGAGGCGGAAAGACAGTCGGGACGTGACATTGAGCGCGCAATGAAGTCAAAGAGTTACGATGGTTATTAAAAAAACAACCTCCGTAAAAAGCGGAGGAGATATGGGGGCGTAAAGGTTTCGACGGGGATTTTGACATATAGTAAGCGGGTAGAGACGCCTGATCTCTTTAAAATTGGCAATTTAAAATTAAACGCTAATAGAACAGAATTAGCTGCTGCCTAAGTGCAGCTGTCCGCCGGATGAGTACTGCGGCTTCCGCTCGGGCATCATTTAGCAGTGAACGTGAGCAGCCCTTTCGCACTTGACGCTGCCATGCACTAAAGTGCTGCCTCGGCCCCGAGCCTGTCGGTCGGCGCTCGGTTGAGGGAGATAAAGTTGACCGAATGCACCCGGAGAAAGCTATGTTGATGAGTTTTCGGACAGGGGTTCGATTCCCCTCGCCTCCACCACGTAGTGCGTACAAAAAAGATGCACCCTGAAAAACGCAGGTTTTCCTGCGTTTTTCTCGTTTTATCTCCGTTTTTCTCACTTTTTCAAAAATCGGTTTTTGAGTGCAAAAAAAAGATGCAATCTGCCGATTTTGCCCTTTTGAGTGAAACGAACCCGTGTCTGACCACAATTACGAATATTATATCGCAAGAGCCACAGTGTCAAAGCGCACTGTGGCTTTTTATTATCCAAAAAGAGGTGAAATTGTATGCCAAATAAATATAAACCTTTCGAATACAAAAAAGAAGATGTCGACTGCAAGCTCTGCCTCTATTACGCTCACGGTTTTTGCTGCAGCGTTCGATGCTGTTGTTTGGAGGAAAAACTAAAGCTCGATTCACCAATACTTAATTGGCTCGATAAAAAAATACAGGAGGACCTTCACTATGATTTATTAATGCTTAAACAAAAAAATATGTAATTGAAAGGATTGAAAATTATGCTCAAAGCAATAGTCGAACACAACGGTAATACCCTGTTTCTCGAATTCCCGTGCAAGCGGATGCTTCTCGCCGAACACCTTGCATCAATAGGTATCCTCACACCGCCGCATGAGATCAAGTGTGTACATGATGAGGACGCACCGATCAGTGTCAAGATTTTCGGTGACAGCGAATTCGAATCAAAGCTCGCCGTATTGGTTTCTCCCGATAACACAATCTCGGGAGTCAACAATTTTTGCGATATGTATCATAACCTGCCCTACGCCAACAAGCGTGAAATGCAGGTAGCGGTTATGTTTGGTGACGTGAAAAATCTGAAAGAATTCGGTCAGCTCATGATGAGCCGCAGAATGCAGGACACCACAGAACACTACTACTGCCCGCTGATCGCAACAGTTTATTCCCGCGATGAGTACGGCAACATGGAAGACTATCCCGACGAATACGACGGCAGTTATCTCTCGCCGTATGAAGACCGCATCCGTGAGCTGATATTACGCGAGGAATCGCTCGATGAATCAAACCTCGCGGACTACTTCGACGGAAGCAACGGCGCAGTTGCTAAGCTGAAAGAGATTCACTTCAGTACGCAGAATGTGGATGGAGTGCTCTACGGAGATATTCGTGTGGAACTGACCGAACCTCTCACACTGGAAGAAAACGAAGAAATCCGTGAGTATCTTATTTCGCAGGCAGCGGACGGGTACGGAGAAGGGCTCGAGCAGCGCGAAATTCGTATACCCGACGGCGAAATGTACGTCAGTTTCTGGAACAGCGGCAGTGATTACTTCATGCTTAACAGCGACGAGTTCGACGAATATCTGGCACAGGACCAAGGCATGGGAGGCATGGAATAATGGCATGGCTATTCTCAAAGATCACAATGAGAGATGACTACAATGAGTCCGAATTCTTCGTCAGCGGATTTCCGCAGGAGCCGGATGCCCTCGAAGGTTGGACCGCATATCACGAATTCCTCGATGAGATCACCGAGGACACCATCGTGAACATTCACGCCGAAGCCTATCTCTACGGTGAGGGCGAAACGGTCAAAGCAACACCCGAAGAAGTCGCATACATTACTATGCGTGATCATAAAAATCCGAACTTCCTCTCGGGACACTGTGACTGTATCGGAGAATCCGATTTCAACCAGTCGTGGTATCCGGGCGAATTGTTCGGTCAGGATTTTGTAGAACTGTAAATATTGAAATGAAAGGATAACAAAAATGAGTAATAACAAAAGCACGGGAAAATTTAGTTGGAAAACTGATTCATACCAGAATTATATTTTGCATCTTATCGATGGTAAATCTTGCGAAACCTATGAA
Organism: uncultured Lachnospiraceae bacterium; assembly: GCA_964430755.1. Lineage (GTDB taxonomy): Bacteria > Bacillota > Clostridia > Oscillospirales > CAG-272 > Flemingiibacterium. The sequence continues at coordinate 16,434 of CAYSFT010000024.1, forward strand.
CCGTATGATCTCCCGATGAATAAGGGATTAATCGCAAGTTACCGGTCCCTGAAAGACAATGATATGATTGAGGTTTTGTCGGGTATCCTCGATGAAAGAGTTTATATCCCGAAAAAAAGCATTGTCGCTATTTCAACGGGTGGAGTAACAGAACGTGAATACTATTCTGCCAAGCCATTACCTGATTACAGATTTCATAAAACAAAGGAAGAAGGTGAAAAGTCATGAACTACTTTGAAAAACAGATGCGAATTCTCTTCGGCGAGAGCGAGCTGTTCTCCGAAGCAATGTACAGCGGCAAGATGATGATCGGTAAGATCGATCAGGATGTCCGTGTCAAGCTCGAATTCATTTCGACGAACATTGCCAAGCAGTACAACGCCATGAAGGTAACCGTACTCAACCGCACCGAGGGTGAGATCGATAAAACCGTATTCCCGTTCAGAGATATCCTCGGTCCGAGGAAAGGCTACGATCCATACATTTGGGATGAGCCGAACTGTATGGGCTGGTACGGTTTCAAGCCGACAGCCGAAGAAATTGAACGGATCTCCGACACCATCAACGACTATATGTCCATGTTCGCTGACGAAAATCTCGGCTATGAAATGAGGTCGATGTGATGGAAAAGAAGATGCCCGTAGGCAAGATTGACTTCCTTGACACCAAAGGTATAGTTGGTGAAACCTGCTTCTACTACACTGAAGAAGAATTCCTCAAATCTGTAAAGCACGAAAACTACTATGGTGCTCCTATGGTGGTGACGGTCTTTCGGGATGATAACGGACAGACGATCCCGCTTGATTTCATGAAAGACTTCGATCCCTATCCGCAGGGGTTCCACATTATCGATTACGAAGAAGGTGAAAACTTGAACGAATTTCAAAAGCTCGAACGCCTTGCAAAGCAATACAAGGCACTGTATCCGCAAGGGACACGAATCGAGCTTCAGATGATGGGAAGCGATCCTCGCCCCATCGAACCCGGCACACGAGGCACGGTAGATCATGTTGATGACCTCGGCACGATCCACTGCACATTCGATAACGGCAGGAGGTTCGGTATTACCCCCGAGGAAGACAGCTTCCGTGTACTCACGCACGATGAGGTGCTTGATGAACGAAGCGAAAAACTGCAGAAGCAATTCATCGATAAGGTCAACAACGAAGTCATTCCCTGTATCGAATGGGTTGGTATGCGTAATGCCTACAAGAAAAACATTATGGATGTCCCGAAGGATTTGCTGAAGGATCTCCATGAGAAGTTTCTTGAAGTATACGGTACCGATTACCTCGATGACGATTACGGCTTCGTGACAGTCCCCGGTGTAGTACAAGGTGCGGACGGCAGACCATATGTAGCCTTGCTCGATCTCGATGTATCATCCTCGGGTGAGCATTGGGGTACATTCTTCTTTACTCCGGAAGGTACGATCGATGATCAGAACATCAGCGAAAACATGATGTCTATGCGCAAACAGATTGGTGTATACAAGTATTGGTACACCCCTGTATTGGAACGCGATCATCATGTGGACTTCGATAACTGCCCCGATGAGATCACCGAAATGCTGAACTATGCAACTGAGCAGACAAACGAGGTGAAGCTCGAATGAAACAAATCAAATATCTCGATATGTTCGCCGGCGTTGGCGGGTTCCGAACAGGACTCACGAATGTCGGCGATTTTTTTATTCCCGTAGGCTGGTGCGAGATAGACAGATATGCACAGAAAGCCTACAGAGCGTTGTACGAAACGGAAGGTGAATATTTTTGTGATGACGCAACCCAAATCAAACCAGAAGATCTCCCCGAAATTGATCTTATCTGCGCCGGATTTCCTTGTCAGCCATTTTCAGTCAGCGGCAGAAGACTCGGCTTTGCTGATACAAGAGGCACTCTCTTTCATGAGATCGTCCGAGTGGCTGAAGCCCGGCGACCTGCTTATCTTTTGCTCGAAAACGTCCCGGGGCTTCTCAATCACGAGGACGGGAAAACTTTCGGAACTATCCTTGCCGCGATACATGAGCTGGGGTATTCTCTTGAATGGTGTGTGCTTAACAGCGCGAATTTCGGAGTCCCGCAGCAGCGAAGGCGGGTGTACATTGTCGGATATCTTGATAGCCGACTGTCCGGAAAAATATTTCCTCTCTCCCAGAGCGATGGAACGGCTCTTAGGCAAGTTATACCCGGAGGACAAGGACAGCGAGTCTACAGCCCCGAAGGAGCAAGCACATGTCTGACTTCACAAGGTGGAGGCTGGGGTGCGAAGACAGGACTCTACCTGATAGACATGAACCCGAATCCCGTAATAACGGACACCGCCCGATGCATCACCGCAAGGTATCTTGCGGCGCCAAGCAATCGTAGGGGCGAGCATTCAGGTGTGCTCATCTCAAATGCAAGAGCCGTGCTGACTCCCGAAAGAGAAAGCGTAAGACAGCAAGGCAGACGGATGAAAGAACCAAACGAGCCTATGTTCACGTTGACCGCACAAGATAAACATGGTGTGGAATACAATGGGCGAGTCCGCAGATTAATGCCCCGGGAATGTTTCCGCTTGCAGGGGTTTACGGATGAGCAGTTCTTCAAGCTTGTGGAAGCAGGCATCCCCAAAGCACAACTATACAAGATGGCAGGCAATTCCGTGACCACCAATGTGGTGACTGCCGTCGGAACAAAACTCATGGAAGAAATACTCAAATTAGAACAGGAGGATAATACAAATGTTACCACGTAAATTAGGGATAAGAGAGATACGCGAGTATAAAGCGGTAATACGTGCACTTACAAATCCAAGTTATATTTGCTCCGGAGAAGATTCACAGCTCATCAGAGCGTATGTCGGTCGAATGATAAGAGATCTTGATTTCACCGAGACATGTGAAAGTTCAGAGAATAAGTCTGTTGACTCGGGAACTTCATTTGAAAACTACTTTGAGGAGGCGATGAAGAATGCCGAATCATGTAATTAACCGTCTTACCTTCGACTGCCCCGAGGAACGCCTAAAGCAGATTCTCTCCGAGATCTGTTATGACGATTCCGCAGAGGTCGAAACTACCGGCATCGGTACGATAGATTTCAACAAGATCACACCGATGCCCTCGAGCCTTGATATCGAGGACGGAAGCAATACCGATCACGGTATCAACCTCTATCTCACAGCAATCAATCCCAACGTAAAATACTTCGGTGAGGAGAAGATGAATCCGCAGGAATTCGAAGCTCTTACTGAAAGGCTCAGCGGTCACCGCCATTTCTTGCCGCATAAAATCATGCTCTCATCGGCTGAGATTGAAGAATGTACCAAGTACAGATCTGCCGATGAGCTGATCAGACTCGGTAAGACTGCGGTCGAAAACCTTATGAACTACGGTGCCACCACATGGTACGACTGGCGCACTCGGGGAGATACTTGGAATACCAAGTGGAATTCCTATAGCCCTTACTATGGCGGTGGTAACGAGATATGCTTCCAGACTGCATGGACGGCTCCTCATCCTATCGTGGAAAGATTGTCGGAAATGTATCCCGAAGTATCCATCAAGCATATGTGGGCAAACGAGGACTTGTGGCAGGACTGCGGAAGCAGGACCTATCTCGGCGGTGAGATGATCGACTTTGATGAACCGAGCAACGACAAGGAACACCTCGATGCCGCAGCCTCCATTTGGGGATATGATCTCAAGGAAGACTACGGCTTGGTCGAAAGTGCATCAGGAACCGGCTATGTGGACACCGAAAACGAAACCTACGAACTTGTCTCTGTATGCGGTCAGCCCGGGCTGTTTTCCAACGGCAGAATGAATCTCGGTGATATTCCGAGCGGATTGTACCTGTATCATCTGCGAAGCGGCGATAACGGCGAACAGTTCTGCACTCTGGAAGCGGAGGTTGGTGTCAACCACGGCGGTTCTATCGTTACTGACAAACCGTTAGAGCTTGGAGAACAAAGTTACATCGATCTTCATAAAACCAACGGTATACTCTTCATGGGCGAAGAAATAACCTTCGGTCAATTCATGGAGGGCGACTTCGAAACGAAGGAAGGTGTCAAGTTTGAGTGAAATACGAATCGTAACTGCCGAGGACCTCCGCAATATGAAACGCAGTGAAGGTATCATCTTTCAAGGCTGCGGCGGTGAGCTTCAGGAGTGGGTGGACGGTGTCAACGAGATGCTTACCGAGGAAGGTATCCTTATGAATGACAGTAAATTCAGTAAGATCGATGCCTTCAAGCATGAGGGGCTTACCAACCTCCTCTTCCACTTTACCGACGATGTCAAGCTCAACATCGGAAAACTTGCAATGTGGCGACTCAGGACACATGGTCAATTCGGAGGTACTTGGCTGTCCGACTACGTCCCGAACAGGCTCGGCGGATTCAATCAAAGTGCATTTGAAAAGCAAGTTGAGCAGCTGTACATAAGCAGTACAGAGGTCTCTCCCGATTTCCAATGCGATCAGACACTCGGATTTCCGACGTCGCTGTGCTGGAACCGTGAAGAAGGAAAGGCATGGCTTGCGCTGAAGGAATCCATGATTACCGATGACCTCGACATGGCACAGTTCGATAAGGCAGCCGAGGAGTTTGGTATCAGAGATTGCTTTGACACTGACGATTTCAATAATCTGCTTAACGAACTCGGTGAAGACGCTTATCAGACAGCCTTTATGCACAGCGATGATGAACCCTTCGATTTAGCATAAACCCACAATTAAATACAGAAAGATCATAGAAGCCCGTCTTGTGTGTTTTTTACACAAGGCGGGCTTTTTTTGTTTTTCGATCTTTCGGAAAGGAAATTTGCATGAACAGCTTCATGAGTTGGATCGGCGGCAAGAAGGCTCTCCGAGATGAAATACTTGCCCGTTTCCCACTCGAATATAAACGGTATATAGAAGTGTTCGGCGGCGGTGGCTGGGTACTCTTTCATAAGCCTGCAGGCAGAGATTTTGAAGTGTACAACGACTTCAATCCAAATCTTGCAAACCTGTACCGCTGTGTCAGAGATCACCCCAAGGAGCTCATCGCCGAACTCACATATGTACTCAACTCCCGCATCGATTTCGATTTTGTACGCAAAACACTGCATACAAAAACCGAGATCCCCGATATCAAACGAGCTGCATATTTCTATCAGCTCATTCGCCAGAGCTATGCCTCCGGTCTCGATTCGTTTGGAGCGCAGCCCCACTCCATGTGGAACAATTTCCCCCTCATAACACAGGCGTGCTCAAGACTCCAGAAGGTAGTCATCGAAAACAAGGATTTCGAGAAGCTCATCAAACAGTATGACCGACCGGAATCTTTCTTCTACTGCGATCCTCCGTACTACGAAACCGAGGATTACTACGAAGATGTCGGATTCACCACAAAGGACCATGAACGGCTTGCTAACGCACTGTGTTCGATACAAGGAAAGTTTCTGCTTTCGTACAATGACTGCCCCGAGATACGAGAGCTTTACTCTCGCCCCGGCATCGTTATTGAAGGAACCTCGAGACTTTCCAACATCGCACAGCGGTATGAGGCAGGAAAGCAATATGCAGAGCTTATCATATCGAATTATGATACCGAAGAAAAAATCAATGCTATCCGCCAACTGTCACTCTTTGACATCATGGAGGAAAGCAGACAGCTATTAAAAGAAAGGAAAATTATATGGACTTCAGAATGAAAATCACACTGACTCTCCCCGAGGAGATGATCAAGACGATGGGTATCACGGAAGATACCCTTTTCATCACAACCTATGAAGACGGTCAGATTCACGTAGAGCCTTACGATGAAGATGATCTCGCCGAGGATTTCCCTGATGAGGAAGAATTTGAGGAAGATTACGACGATGATGCAATGGGAGTGGATTTCTTGGCAGCCTTGGCAAGTGCTTTTGAAAGAGGCACGCGTCAGGGGTATGAAGACGGTTATGCATACGGCTTCGGAGATGCCCACAAGGGATTGCCTTACAACTACTATTACCGCGGCCGAATCCTCAAACTCCATGATCATCCTGCGGACATGCCTTGCAGTCCACTTTGCAGATGTAAAAACAGACACTAATCAATAACACACATACACAGAAAGGATTTTACACATGAACAAGATTTTCAAGATTCTCGGCAAGCGCGGCCGTATCACTATCCCCTACGAAATCCGAATGAAGCTTGGCTTTCGCTACAACGATGTGCTCTCTTTCGAGGAGCAGGACGATAACACCGTAGTCATCAAACGCGAAAAGGTATGCGATCATTGCGGCAAGACGGCCGAAACAAAGAAAAAGCCCGGAGATCTTGAATCCCTTCTCGATTTCATCGATGAACTCTCTGATGAGGAAAAGAAGATAGCCTTCTTTCATCTTTGCAACGAATGGGATAAGATCAAAAGAAACATCGTAAAGGAATAACTCATTAAGTCTACAGAAATGAGGTGAAAAACGCATGAATGTACTCATAAGCAAAAACTGCAGGCGTACATGGTTAAAGCTTCCTTGCTCTGAACTTGAAATGCAGGAGGCGTTGGAAGCAGTTCAGAGTATGTCTGCACTTGATACAAATGTCCTTGTTGTCGAGGTCGACGATGCTGTGAAAGAGCTGAATACCCTTGTCGGACAGCACGTAGATCTCGACCACCTGAATCTCCTCGCACGATGCATGGACGGTCTGTTCGGCGACGAATACAATCAATTCCGAGCGGCACTCCATATCAGAGGTGTGTCGGATATCAAGACCATGGTCAATCTGACGCAGGAGGTGTACAACTACACCATTGCATCTCCCGATGCCTCCCTTACTTCCATCGGCAAGGATCACTACATGAACCTTCACGGCGGATGCATGACGATGGAGGAAGAATCCAAGATCGACTTTGCAGCTATCGGCCGAGAACTTATCGCATCGGGTAAAGGTATCGAATCCCCCTACGGTCTTGTGTTCGTTAACGACCTCGATCCCTCGCTGTTCTTTAACGGTAAGAATATGCCGTGCTACTATGACCGCAAGTTCGTCATAAGCTGTTTCCTCAAGAATGGGGACAGCACGGAACACCTTTTCCTTCCGTGCAATGAGAATGCCATAGATAAAGCGGTTTACCGACTCGGCGCAGAAGGTGTAAGCGAATGTACGGTTGAGATCGAAAACTACGGTTTCGGCGGTAAGTTCAGCGAGCTTGTAGATACCCTTGAAGATTACGATCTGTATGAGTTGAACCGCCTAACACACGAGGTGCAGGATTTTGGCAGAGATGACCTTGAAAAGTTGGCGGCACTCTATGAGTATACCCGGAATTTCATGGAACCCGAACCGATCTATGCACTGACCTGCCTTGCAGAGCATCTTGACAGCTTCACTTTCGCGCCCGACATTGACAACACCGAGGATCTCGGAATTTATCTTATTCAGGACTCGGGTGAATACACCTACGATCCCGAGCTTGATGACTATTACAGGTACGAGTTGCTCGGCGAAGACAGAGTCGAAAACGAAAGAGGAATCTTTCTCGACTCGGGGTATGTCGGCATCAAGGATGACATCGAAATTACCGATATCATCGACGAATACGGTCCGAAGATGGGAGGTATCTCATGAAAATCAAAGTATACCAAATCGACCGTGACCATGACGATAAAAATCTGATGTTCATGGGCTACGATTTCACTATGAAGCACGGCGGTGTCGATCCTTCAGATTACAAATGCGTATTCGACGGCAATGTCGATTGCAGTAATCTTGAAGAAATCTATACGCTGTGCAATACGGATCATCTCATCGGATACAACGGCCATTCACTCTCTGTTAGCGATATAGTTGACGTTGAGAACGATGGCTGTTATTTCTGTGACCGAGTCGGCTTCAAGAAGCTGGATGACTTCGATGCATCTGCAGTCGAACCGATAGAGGGCAAGCGAATGCTGGTCATCGAACCGCATAAAGCACCGTATGAGATGCTCATTCCCGACAAGTTGGAAGCTCTTCAGCAGGCGGTACGCGGAATGATCGAGGCCACATATCCCTTCGAGGATAACGCCTTCATTTTCTCGAATGAGGAAGCCAAGCTCATCGGCATGGAAGGCAATCGCCGTCTGAACGGTGAAATCTATGCAGGTCCAATGCTCATCGCAGGCGATGACGGAGTTGGCGGGACAATGGATCTCACCGACGAGCAGATCGAAAAATACACGAAGATGTTCGAGCAGCCGGAGGACATCTCGCCCGAGGAAGTTGAATCTTCTGCGGGATTCGGTATATACGGCTTTTATTGATATGAAGAAGTGGAGTTTTCGTTCATACGATGCTCCGCTTTTTTATATATAACCCCACAAAGAAGAAAGGAGGAAAACGCCATGAAGATCGAAGCAAAAGTGCAGAAGACCTTCGATACAGGCTCGGTGAAAGCCATCTGCGATGTCACCCTTGACGGAGCATTTGCCATTCACGGAGTCAAGCTGATCGAAGGCGAGAAAGGTCGCTTTGTCTCAATGCCCGCTGACAAATGGAAGAACTCGCAGGGCGAAACACAACACAGGGACATCGCACATCCGCTTAATGCTGAAATCCGCAAGGAACTGTTCGCGGCAGTAGAAAAAGCCTACGACAGCCATGTTCAGGGTATCAGCGAAAACGACCTGCCCTTCGGAATGAAGTAATCGCACATCCCCACGCAAAAGCCACAACAAATCAAAACAAAAAACAGAAAGAAAACGAGGTACTTATTTTATGAAAAAGTTCTTTAATTCCATCACCACCAAGCTCAACTCCATCGCAGTTCGAACGCAGACCGCCATTGCCAGCACCCGCGGCGAAGGTTACGTCGATTCCGGTGTCAAGATTCTCATCGCCGTGGTCATTGGCGCACTCCTTCTCGGCGGCCTTTACACCCTCTTCGATGACACCATCATGCCCACTGTCACCACGAAGATCCAGAATCTCTTCAACTTCGCGGGCTAATCCACCATCCAACAACAACTAAAAAAAGAAAGATAACGAGGTAATTATTCTATGAAAAAGATCATCAATTCCATCAAAAACAAGTTCAATTCCATCGCAGTACGCACCCAGACCGCAATCGCCAACACCCGTGCGGAAGGCTATGTCGATTCCGGCGTAAAGATTCTTATCGCCGTTGTCATCGGCGCACTCCTTCTCGGCGGTCTCTACGCACTTTTCAACACCACCATCATGCCCACTGTCACCACAAAGATCCAGGGCCTCTTCAACTACGCAGGCTAATCGAATCTCGGCAAGTCAAATACCATGCGGGGCGGCGAAAACCGTCCCGCAAATTTATATTTAATAACATGGAGGATAAAACATCATGAAGAAACACATTACGCTCCTTATGGCTATCGTTTGTATGTTTGCAATGCTCACGGGATGTGTGCAGCAGGACATCGGCGTAGCACTGAACGCTGACGGAACCGGCACGGTATCCGCCACCATCGGTATCGAAGAAGATGCCTATGAACAGCTCGTCGCCATGGGTTCGGATATTTTCGAAGGTAAAGAAACATCCACCTATGAACACGACGGTAAAACCTATGTGTCCTACACCGAAACCAAGAGCTATGAAAAGTACGAGGATATTGAAAAGGCTCTTCTTGAAATGACCTATGACATGGATGTCCTTGAGGACTTCGACATGGGTGATATTGAAGGCGAGGACGGACTCACCGAAATCGAGGATGTTGGGGCGGAAGAATCCGTCGAAGCAACTCCCGTATTTAAAACCGTATCCATCGATAAGAACACAGGACTATTCTACAGCAATTACACCTTCAAGGCAGAGCTTAATCCCAAGGAGGATACCGCAGCTGAAGATATCGAAATGGATCTGCCTATTGATACCGACTCCTTCCGTATGACCTTCACCATCACGATGCCCAGCGATATCACGCAGGCAAGCGGCGGCACCGTGGAAGGAAACAAGGCAGTGTTCGAGATCGACGATATCACCGAGGCGCAGGAATTTTCGGTTGTCTGTGAGCAGAACAACGTAGCGGCAGTTATTGTTATCATTGTCGTTCTGGTCATCGTTCTCGGACTTTTCTTTTTTCTCACAAAGCGAAAAGCCGGTTAATGCCCAATGATACTGTCACTGATTAAATTCGCTGTCCTTCTTGCCTTGCTTATATATGCAAGCATTAAGGACATCCGAACCCGTGAGGTGCCTGACAGCGTATCGGGCATGATGATGATCCTCGGTCTTGTGGGTATCACATCAGAGGAACTTCCATCCATGCTCCTTGGTATGGCACTTGTGTTCCTGCCTCAGTACCTTGCGGCAATCATTAATCCCGCGAAGGCACTCGGAGGTGCTGATATCAAGCTGTCATCGGCTGCGGCATTTCTGCTCGGTGCGCCGAGGGGACTTTTTGCACTGATCGTCGGTCTCACATTATCGGTCATTACAGTACCGATTGTACGGGCAGTCAAGAAGCTTCCCAAGAACCAACCCTTTCCGCTGGTACCGTTTCTTGCGGTCGGTATCATAGCGGCATATCTAATCTAATTTACGGAGGAACCCAATGAAAAACAGAACCATCATCGGTATCATCTGCATCGTTGTCGCCCTCGTATTGTCCTTTGCTATTGCACCTCTGGTCAATAAGTTCGCGGACAGCAGAGTGGACATCGTGCGTATCACCCGCGATATTACTCAGGGACATAAGCTCACGGCAGATGATATCGAAATCGTAACCATCGGCAGCTTCGGAATGCCCGCCGATGTGATCACCGACAAGGATGCGGTGATCGGAAAATATGCAGCCTGTGACCTCAAGAAAACAGACTTCCTGCTTCCCTCAAAGGTAAGCGACAGCGCTGACAGCGCGGCGGATGTCTTTATGAATCTTGACGGTTCGCAGGTAGCAATGAGTATTACCATTCCGTCCTTTGCAGGAGGTCTGTCGGGTAAGCTCACCAACGGAGATATTGTACGTCTTATCGCATACACCGAGGTGGACGGCGAGAGTGTATCGATTGTTCCCGAAGCACTGCAGTATGTGCGTGTGATCACATCCACCACAGCGGCAGGTCTTGATAAGGACGAGCTGATTCAGAACGAGGACGGCACCTATGAGCTTCCCACTACGGTAACGCTTCTGGTCAATCCCTTGCAGGCAACACTTCTCACAGAATATGAAAACAACAGCAAACTCCACGCGGTGCTTGTATCTCGCGGAAACGATAAGCAGGCAACCAAAATGCTTGCAGAACAGGCGGTAATCCTTGAACGCCTTACCGAAGAAGCAGCGAAGGAAGATGAAAACGCGGAAAGTGAGGAAACCGTATCGGAAGATGAGGTGATCGTACATGGCTAAAACCATCGCAGTATGGGGATCACCCCACTCCGGTAAGACCACCTTTGCAACAAAGCTTGCACGAAGCATCTACGAGGAATACCAGTCCACGGTCATTATCCTCTATACCGATATGGAAACACCGACACTTCCCGTAATCTTCCCGAACGAAAAGTCGGAGAACATGACCTCGATCGGCAAGGCTCTTGCGGAGCTTGAAGTTACACAGGACAACCTTGTAAAGCAGATCATGACCGTGAAAGGTAAGGTCAATCTCGGCTTTCTCGGATTCAAGGACGGTGAGAACAAATACACCTATCCGAAGTTTGAGGAAAGCAAGGTTCACGCCATGTTCTCGGTACTGGACAGCCTCTGCGATTATGTGATTGTGGACTGTACGAGCAATCTCGCGAATCCCATCGCTCGAGTTGCCGTGAAATGCGCCGATCAGGTCATTCGCCTTGCTGCTCCCGAGCTTGCAAGCATCAGCTACTTTTCATCCCAGCTCCCGCTGTACGGCGATCCCATGTTCCGCCTTGAGGAACACATCACGGGTCTTAATGTCCCGAACGAGGATCTGTATATGCCCATCGAGGACGCGAAGAAACGCATCTCGGATGTACGATTCACCGTCCCGTTCAGCCGTGAGGTCAAACAGCAGATGCTCGACGGTAGGTTGTATTTCAAGGTCGCCGATAAACGCTTTAATGAAAAGTTTAAGGCAATCGTAGAAAAGGTGGTGTAAAGCATGGCTAAGATTATCGATTTCTGGAGCCTTCTCCAGAGAACACAGGAATACATCTCCAAGAATTATGCCGCCGCGCTGATCGAAAATGACAAGAGCCAACAGCTCAAAAACTACATCGATAAGTACCTGCGTGACCATGACTACAAGGTAGAAGGCATGGAAACCAAGACGCTGATCGATAAGCTGTACCGTGAAATGGCGGAATACAGTATCCTCACACCGTTTCTTGGTTCTCCCGATCTCGAGGAGATCAACATCAACGGCTGGGACGATATTGCACTCACTTTTCTTGATGGCTCCATCAAGAAGCTTCGTGAGCATTTCCACTCTCCCCAGCACGCTGTGGATATCATCAAGCGCCTTCTTCACCACTCGGGTATGATCATCGACAATGCAACGCCTATGGCACAGGGACATCTCCCAAACAATACTCGTGTCACGGCACTGAAGGATCCCATCGTAGACGAGGAACGAGGAGTATCGGTGTCCATCCGACTGCTTCATCCGCAGAGAGTCACTCTCGACAATCTCATCGAAACAGGATTTGCCACCGAAGAAATGGTGGCTTTTCTTTGTATGTGCATCCGATACGGTGTACCTTTCGTTGTGGCAGGTGCAACCAGCTCGGGTAAAACCACACTTCTCAATGCCATCATGACATCCATTCCGAACAACAAGCGTGTGTTCACCATCGAATCCGGTTCGCGTGAGCTTTATCTGATCCGAAGGAACGCACAAGGTGTCATCGTAAATAACGTAGTGCACACCTTGTCCCGTCCATCGGACAATCCCGCTTACGATATCACGCAGGAAAACCTTGTGGTTGCATCCCTTCGATTCAATCCCGATGTGGTCTGCGTCGGTGAGATGCGAGATGTGGAATGTTATGCGGCGGTGGAAGCATCGCTGACCGGTCATACGGTGGTATCGACCGTCCATGCAGGACCGGCAGGTGCGACACATCTTCGAATTGCGCTCCTTTGTCAGAAGCGGTTTCACATCGACTTCGACACCTCGCTGATGCAGGCGGCACAGGCGTTTCCCATCGTTGTCTATGCCCATAAGCTTGAAAACAACGAAAGAAAATGCATGGATATTTCCGAATGCGTCATCGGTGCAGATGGAAAACGTGAGTATAACTGTCTGTATAACTACCAGATCACACGCAACTCTGTCGAGGACGGAAAGCTCACCATCGAAGGTAAGTTCGGAAAGCCCAACCTTATGTCGGATAACCTCCGACAGCGGCTCATCCAGTTCGGTGTACCGCAGGATGACCTCAACTGCTTCTTGAAGGAGGGAGTCACATGATAAGTCTATACCTTATATGCTTCATCCTCCTTGTGGCGGGAACATTCCTCATACACGAGCTGACTCCCGAAACCGTTACCGATGACATCATGCATATGGTTGTCCCCGAGCAGACGCTCCGTGACAAGGTGCTGATCGCACAAAAAAAGAAAAAGTCACGCCGAATGATGGGTGTTTGTAAAACAGTTAAACCAAAAATTTAACTATTTTACGGCATCTGTCAGACGGGGTTGGCTAAAACGAAAGTAAGCTATACTTGGTTTGATGACCAGGTATAGCTTATTTTTATCTCAACAAAGCAATTAGAATAACGGTTTGGAGGAACAAACGATGCAGAAACTGAAATATATTCGTTGTGGCGATTACTATATTCCCGATATTCGTTTGCCGGAGGAAAACAGACCTATTGGTCGGTGGGGGCGTATGCACAGAGATTACATAAAGGAGCATAAACCTATCCGCTTCAACGATCTTTGTCTCAGCGGTGAATTGTGGACGTATCTGGCTGATTTGAATGAGCAAGCACAGAGGCGTCTTGAACTTATCATCGAGCAGATGAAAGCGTCTGAGGGCGTAACAGAGGGCATGAAAGCAACTGACCAGATGGCATGGGTTGGAGCCACGAACAGCATCCGCCATCGTGCAGAGGAGATTGTTCTGCGAGAGATGATCTACGTGGAGGATGTGGTATGAGAATCCTTGAAGAATTTTGGTATGGCAACATCGAGCCAACCGAGTATGACACATCCTCTTGCAAAGAATACAAGAAACTGTTGGAGCTGATTTGCAGGAACGAAGAAAAGCTTAAAGCCACCATGACGGATGAGCAGAAAGAGCTATTTGAGAAATACACCGATTGTGTGCGAGAGCATCAAACCAATACTGACTGTTTGATCTTTCAGAATGGATTTAAGCTGGGTGCCAGAATGATGTTGGAAGTCTTGTCAGAATAATAGAATGTGTTCATAGGGGCTTGTACTCAAATTGGGTACAAGCCCCTCTTTTGCCAAATACCTTGAAAAATTCACATTTTCGT
>CAYSFT010000025.1:0-29391 GCA_964430755.1 uncultured Lachnospiraceae bacterium
CCATACGACTATGAACTCGGTGTGACAGTTTTCCGAATTTGTCAACAGCGCCATTAGGTTTATTTAATTTCTCACCCAGCCGAAGCAAGCATATTTTCAATAAAAATCCCATACCCCTTCGCAGGATCGTTTATCAGCACGTGCGTTACAGCACCGATGAGCTTACCGTTTTGTATCAGCGGTGAGCCGGACATTCCCTGAACGATACCGCCCGTACACTCAAGCAGCGCGGGATCCGTGACCGTTACAACAAAATTCTTGACATTTCTGCCCGAATGATCAATATTCGATATATTGACCTTGTACTTCCCGATACCGCCGCCGTCCGTGGTACACCAAAGCTCGGCTTCTCCCTCTTTGATCTCGCTTGACAGTGCTATCGGTATGGCATCACTTCCGACGCCAGCCGGGTACTCGCTGAAAATCCCGTAAACGCCGCAGTCATTGTTGCCGAAAATAGTACCGATCTTGCCCGAGCTGAAATATCCCTTTAGCTCACCCGGTATACCCGGCTGACCTTTGACAACATCACTTATCGCAACATTGACAACCGTGCCGCGAGTGAGTTCAACAAGCTCACCCGTATCCGTATCACAAATACCGTGACCGAGTCCGGCAAAGCTTCCGATTTCGGGATTGATATAGGTCACCGTTCCAATGCCTGCCGTACTGTCGCGGATGAGGAGTCCCGTTTTGTATTTCCCGTCCGAAGCGGATATGACCGGCGTGACGCTTATTGTAAGTTCCCTGCCGCCGCGCTCTACCGTAAACTCGATGGGCTTGCCCTCGCTCGCACTCACAAGCTCCGATACCTCACGAGCTTCGCTGACAGCCTTACCGTCAAGGGCACGTATAATATCCCTCTCCATAAAGCCTGCCTCACGCGCAGGACTCACATTTTTTGTGCCGCACGCCACATCTCCAACTCCGACAACAATGACACCGTTTGCATAAAGCTTAACTCCAAACGGCACTCCGCCCGGTATCAGACTGACGTTTTCAATAACGGTAACGTCAACCGGTTTTATCGGAATCGTACCAAATAACTTGGCACTGCAGCTCGTGCGGAAAATATCACCGTTTCGCTCGGATGCCAAAGCCATGGCAGCCTCGTTCGTAAAAATCGAAGCAAGTGCCGCCGTATCATTTGCACGTGCCGCGATACGGTCGGGAATCGCCGCGTCACAGATACCCACAAAAACCGCGGCGGCACACAAAAGCGACAGCACCGCCGAGGATAATTTTTTAAGTTTTTTCGCTCTCATTGATCGTTCTCCGAAATAAAAAAGTTCTCTGCGACGAAAGTTGCCGCGAATCTAATTTGTGCATAAGGGCGGCATTTATGAGTAACAATATTTGTCCTGTGTGGATGTTTAT
The DNA here is from genome assembly GCA_964430755.1 of uncultured Lachnospiraceae bacterium. Taxonomy (GTDB): domain Bacteria; phylum Bacillota; class Clostridia; order Oscillospirales; family CAG-272; genus Flemingiibacterium. The sequence goes on from CAYSFT010000025.1 coordinate 1,378, forward strand.
ACTTTGATTCACTTTTTAATCATCTCGCTGCCTGACTCGCGAAAAATAAGCAAAAATTTACACATTCTTAACACCAACAGCAAGGTGATAATTTATAATATAAGATAACTGCATTTTGGAACATTTTTCATGAATTTGCGTCATAATACGCACATACACCTTGAAAATTAAGGAGGGTTGATATGCCAAAAAGCAAGCGTACACCAAAGAATCACGGCATATTGAATATCTTTCTCAAAAAACGAGTAATAATACCGCTTGTCGCTCTTTTGCTTGTTGTTATAATGTACGTCATGTTCGTGTTTTCAAATATTTCCTTTATAAAATATTGGCGGACGATATACATAGAAACAGCTATGACAACCGCAGATCACCAATGGCTGGCAACCGCATTTATACCGAAATATATCATCGACGACGTTATGAGTATGCAAACCGACACCTCTGATGTGATCGGCGGAGCGGAGCACCTTGAAAACGAGGATGAAACGCCCGAGGATGACGAACAAAGCGGTGACATACTCGGTCAGCTTGAGCTCTCTGTCGGAGATAGTGACTATGCCGGATACACCGTTAAAATAAACGATATCGAACAGGGACTCGTAGTTTCCGAAATAAAAGGCTCGTCTTACCGCGGACTTGTTATGCTCGTTGACGATCCCTCTCGCGTTTACCTCGGAACAACGCCTTATAAGCATGTTGAGGGACTGCGCATCAAAGCGATGATGGAGCATCACGGTGCAATTGCAGGCATAAATGCAAGCGGCTTTTCCGACCCGAACGACTCGGGACACGGCGGAGATATTATCGGTCTTTCCTGCTCCGACGGAGAATACTGGGGAACTGCCGTCAGCTATTACGGTGCGGTGCTTATGACAAACGATAACAAGCTGGTTGTCGGAAACGTCCGCGATTGGGAAAATTACGACATCCGCGCAGGTATACAGTTCGGCCCCGTACTCATTGCAGACGGCAAAGCACAAATCGAAGGCTCGGGCGGTTACGGTATACAGCCTCGCACCGCGATCGGTCAGCGTGAGGACGGCGTTATCGTTTTCATCGTAATCGACGGAAGACAGCCGACATGGAGTATGGGCTGTACGATGGGTGATCTTATTGAGGTTCTGCAGAAATACGGTGTTGTCAATGCGGCCTGCTGTGACGGCGGTTCAAGCAGTGTCCTCGCCTATAACAACGAGGTGCTGAATAAGAACAGCTCCCTCAACCCAACCTACGGAAGACGACTCCCCAACGCATGGCTGGTTGCACCCAAAGAAACTGCGGAGGTAAGCACAAATGAATGAGCTTGACGAAAAATTCATGCGCCGTGCAATTGAGCTTGCATCCGAGGCAGCATCACTCGGCGAAGTACCTGTCGGCGCGGTCGTAACGATGGACGGCGAGATCGTTTCCGAAGCATATAACCGCCGTGAGATCGACAAAAACGCCACTGCACACGCTGAACTCATTGCCATTGATGCGGCGTGTAAAAAGCTCGGCGGCTGGCGGCTTCACAGGTGTGAATTATACGTAACGCTTGAACCGTGTCCGATGTGCGCCGGAGCGATAGTAAATTCGCGGATCAAACGTGTCATCATCGGCGCCAAGGATTCAAAGGCAGGTGCACTCGGTAGCCTTTTAAATCTTAATTTTTATCCGCTCAATCATAAGCCCGAGGTTAAGTTCGGGGTTCTTGAAAATGAATCCTGCGCAATTCTGCAGGAGTTTTTTAAGCGTTTGAGGGATAAGAGAAAATAATGCCTTAAACCCACCAACTTCAAACGTACTAATAAAAATTATCATTCGCTCGGAAAATCAGGCATTCCGGGCGTGTTTTTTTGTGAAATATTTTCCGTATTTCCACTTGTAGAATTGAAACTGTTGTGGTATAATATATAGTGAGTAATTGTGTTTTTACACAAAAATAATGATTTAATACATGAGGACATTTTTTATGAAATATCTTGTTTTACTCTGCGACGGAATGGCAGACTATAAAATTGAAGAGCTCGGAAACAAAACTCCCATGGCGGCGGCAAACAAGCCGATGATGGATGAGCTTGCAAAGAAATCTCTCTGCGGAACGGTTTCAAACGTCCCCGAGGGAATGGTGCCCGAATCGGACACCGCCAATATCGCTGTGCTCTCGTATGATCCGAAAATTTATTCAAAGGGACGCTCTCCTCTCGAGGCGGTTTCAATGGGACTCACAATGCGTCCCGAGGACACTGCATATCGCTGCAATGTTGTAACCATCAGCGAGGAAGAAGAGGACTATGACGATAAAACCATGCTCGATCACTCTGCCGATGAAATAACCACTGCCGAAGCAAGTGAGCTCATCCGTGCGGTTGAGGAGCATTTAGGCACGGAGTTCCGTCATTTCTATACGGGCGTCAGTTACCGTCACTGCATGATCTGGAATAACACTCCGAGCGAATATAACTTCATGCGTCCGCATGATATCCTCGGTCAGAAAATCAAGGATCATCTCCCGAAGGGTGAAGCAGGCAAGCCTTTCTATGACCTGATGCGCGAAAGCTATGAAATACTCAATCACCATCCGATAAACGAGGCTCGCCGCGCACGCGGTCTTCGTCCGGCAAACTCGATTTGGCTGTGGAGCCCCGGTAAAAAGCCGGCACTTCCCAATTTCTATGAAAAATGGGGACTTCGCGGCGCGGTCATTTCGGCAGTTGACCTCATCAAAGGTATCGGTCTTTGCGCAGGAATGCAGTCAATCGACGTTGAGGGCGCAACCGGTAACGTACACACAAACTTCTCCGGCAAGGCAGATGCCGCAATCGAGGCTTTTGAAAACGAAAAGGATTTTGTTTATATCCATGTTGAAGCGCCCGATGAATGCGGTCACAGAGCCGAGCTTGACAATAAGATACTCTCGATCGAGCGAATCGACGAGCAGATTCTCCGTCCCGTTTACGATTACCTCGTTTCAACAGGTGAAGATTTCAAGATAATGATTCTTCCCGACCATCCGACACCGCTCGCTCTTCGTACACATTCGATGGAGCCTGTTCCTTTCATGATCTATTCATCGAAAGAAGCAAAGGACGGCGTTGACATCTTCACCGAGGAAACCTGCGAGGCAAAGGGCTTCTACCTTGAGCACGGCTATGACCTGCTCTCATATATGATCGAAAAATAACAGCAGAAAGGAGACTTTATCATGACTCCGACCACAACAGAAAATAATGAACAGCCGCCGCGTCACATAAAGCTGATGCGTGAGCTTTACGACTGGGTTGAGATATTTGTTGTAACCATCTCTGCCATACTGCTCATTTTCACATTCTTCATAAGAATCGCATACGTTGACGGCCCATCCATGAATAATACACTGCATGACAAGGAAACCCTCGCCGTCAGTAATTTTCTCTATACACCAAAGCAGGGCGATATCGTGGTTTTTCAGTCTCCGGACAGCGGAATTGAGGGCGGTATAGTCAAGCGTGTCATCGCAGTTGCAGGACAGACCGTTGATATTGATTTTGCAAAATGGATCGTCACCGTTGACGGAGTGGAGCTTGATGAGCCGTATGTCAATTATATCGCAGGAGCATATATGCTGCAGGGCGATGTTGAGTTCCCGATCACAGTTCCAGAGGGACACATCTTCGTTATGGGAGACAACCGTAACCATTCCAATGACAGCCGCAGAAGCCAGATAGGCTTTGTTGACACCCGTTTTGTTTTCGGACGTGTTCTCTTTCGTATAACGCCGTTCAATAAGTTCGGCGCAGTAAATTAAAATCAAGGAGGGGCATCATGCCATCCGATGTAATACAGTGGTTCCCCGGTCATATGGCGAAAACCAAACGCCTTATAACCGAATGTCTGCCGCTTGTTGATATAGTTATCGAAATACTTGATGCGCGTATACCGCAAAGCTCGAAAAATCCCGATCTTGAACGTCTTTGCGAAAACAAGCCGCGCCTTACCGTACTCAGTAAATCAGGGCTTGCAGATCCCGAAATCAGTAAAATGTGGCGTGACTATTATAAGTCACAGGGCAAGGAAGCTATCTTTTACGACTGTCACGGCGGCGAAAACATGAACGCCATCGCACCTGCGGTGAAACGTATACTCGAAGAAAAAATCGACCGTTACGAATCAAAGGGTATGAGCGGACGCAAGCTCAAGGCGATGATGGTCGGTATACCGAACGTCGGCAAATCCTCGCTTATCAATAAGCTTGCAGGACAAGGCAAAGCAAGGGTTGAGGACCGTCCCGGTGTCACGCGCACGAAGCAGTGGATACCGACAACAATCGGCATTGATCTTCTCGATATGCCCGGCGTGCTCTGGCCGAAATTTGAAGACAGAACCGTCGGCGAAAACCTCGCAATGACGGGTGCTATAAAGGACGACATTCTCGACACAGAGGAGATCGCAATTCTTCTCGTTGGCAGACTTCGCCGTGTTGCACCGGATAAGCTTTCGTTACGCTATAAGCTCGGCGATATGTCGCAGTATGACAACCTTGCAGACTGGGAGCTTTTCGAGGTTATCGGCAAAAAACGCGGCTTCCTCATTTCGGGCGGTGAGATCAATTACGAGCGCACCAGTGCGATGCTGCTTGACGAATTCCGCGGCGCAAAGATCGGACGCATCACGCTCGAGCTTCCACCCGAAAATTAACCGAAATCAATTCCGAAGGGATAGATAAATTTGGATTTTACAATCGAAAACGAATACCTTGCAAAAGGCTACAAAATAATCTGCGGCACCGATGAGGCAGGACGCGGCCCACTTTGCGGAAACGTCGTTGCCGGAGCTTGCATATTACCGGGTGACATCGAGCTGCCGGAACTCAATGATTCAAAAAAACTTGCGGAAAAACGCCGTGAAAAGCTTTATTCGCTGATCACGGCTTGTGCCGTTTCATGGGCAGTCGGTGAGGCAACGCCTGCGGAGATTGACGAATATAATATTCTCAACGCATCCCAGCTTGCAATGCGCCGTGCTGTCGCTAAACTGACACCTGCACCCGATCTTACACTCGTTGACGGCAACGTGGCGCGTGAATTCCCGATGGACACCGTAACAATCGTCGGCGGTGACGCAAAATCTCCATCCATCGCTGCGGCGTCGATACTTGCCAAGGTGACACGTGACCGTCAGCTTTACGAGCTTGACGAAAAATATCCGACACTTTTACTTGCAAAGCACAAGGGTTACCCGACAAAGGCACACTACGAGGTGCTCAAAGCTTACATAGCGGAAAACGGCGAAATACCACCGATCTACCGTCTCAGCTTCCTCAAAAATCTCGACACAAAATGAGATACAAAAACGCAGTCGGGGTGCGCGGTGAGGAGCTTGCCGTCGAGTATTTGGAGAAAAACGGATATACGGTCACCGCTCGGAATATACGCATTTCCCATGACGAAATTGACATAATCGCCGAGGACGAAAAATATATTGTTTTCGTGGAAGTAAAATCTCGCGCGCAGACTTCCTCCAATAAGAGATACGGACGTCCCGCAGCGGCAGTTGACTATAATAAACAGAAACGGCTCATACGTGCGGCGGAGGAATATCTTCGACGTGAAAAGCCCGACAAAGCACCAAGGATAGATGTTATTGAAATCTATTTCCCACCGATAAGCGAGCGAACTCCGATTGATATTGCAAAGCTGATACCGACAAGGATAAATCACATCCGCAATGCGGTTCACAAATGACGCGCAGTGAAAGGAAACGCTATGTATAGTCTCCCACTTTTCGACCTGCACTGTGACACACTGTATGAATCTCACAAACGCGGTGTAAGCCTCATCGAAAACGAGCTTCACCTTGATTTTAAGAGACTTTCCAAGTACACCCCATTCTGTCAGATACTCGCAATGTGGAGCGATTCCAAAATTGACGAGGACACCGCATACAAGCATTTTTTCGAAGCACGCGAAAAGCTCACAAACGAGCTTATCGTCGCAAATGAGAGCGGTATCAACATACAACTCGTAACAAACGCAAACAACCTTGAAGCCGCAAGAAATAACGGCGAAAACGCACTGTTTTTAGCAGTTGAGGGTGGTAAACTGATTGGCGATGATCTGACTCGCCTCGATAAACTGTATGAATCGGGTGTCCGCTTTCTGACGCTCGTCTGGAACGATCCCTGCAAAATCGGCGGCGTTAACGGTGACGACGAGGGACTGACAGATTTCGGCGTGTCCGTTGTCGAGCGTTGTTTTTCGCTCGGTATCATTCCCGATCTGTCACACGCATCCGATAAAATGTGCGACGAGGTGATCGCTCTTGCAAAAGAAAACAAAAGCGTATGCATCGCAACTCACTCAAATTCGCGCTCGGTCTGCAATCACAGCCGCAACCTGACCGATGAGCGTTTCTGCCGTATATCGCGGCTCGGCGGCATCGTCGGAATAAGCCTTGCTCCTATGCATCTTACGCATAATGAGGTCTCTTCGGTAAACGATATTGTCCGTCATATCGAGCATTATATGTCGCTTGGCGGCGAGGATACCGTTTGTCTCGGATGTGATCTTGACGGAGTTGAAGCTTTGCCGGAGGGCATTTGCGGCGTAACCGATCTTTATAAAATCGCCGATGCTCTCGGACGAATTAACTATACGGATAAGCACATTAAAAAGATATTTTATGCAAACGCCCGAAATTTTATTTCTCTATGGCTAAAATGAAATTTTTGTGGTAGAATATATAAGATACAGCAGCAATAAATCGCCGAAAGGCGGAAGAATAATATTTACGGAGGTTCCCATGAACTATATTACAACAAGAGGCGGCAAGGACTGTGTTTCTGCCGCAGGAGCCATCAAGCAGGGACTTGCCTCAGACGGCGGTCTTTTCATGCCCGAAACCATACCGACACTTGACACAAAGGCTATATCAAAGCTCTGTTCAATGTCATATCCCGAGCGTGCGGCTTACATTCTCTCTCTTTTCTTAACCGATTATACATATGATGAGCTGCTTGCAGACTGCGAAAAGGCATACTCTCCTGACCGTTTTGTCGGAGGTGCGGCACCGATCCACAAGCTGAACGATGACACATTCGTGCTCGAGCTTTGGCACGGCCCGACATCCGCTTTCAAGGATATGGCGCTTCAGATAATGCCGAAGCTTCTCTCATCTGCCCTTAAAAAGACAGGTGAAGAACGTACCGCATTTATTCTCGTCGCAACCAGCGGAGATACCGGCAAGGCGGCACTTGAGGGTTACCGCGACGTTGACGGCGTTAAGATAATGGTGTTCTATCCCGTTGACGGTGTAAGCCGCGTTCAGAAATTGCAGATGGCAACACAGCTCGGCGAGAACGTCTCCGTATGCGCAATCGAGGGTAACTTCGACGACGCACAGACGGGCGTTAAGAAGATCTTCTCCGACAGTGACATGGCATCGCTTCTCAACGATAACGGCGTATTCCTTTCGAGCGCAAACTCGATCAACTGGGGCAGACTCGCTCCGCAGATCGTTTACTATGTTTCGGCATACTGCGACCTTATCGAGAGCGGCGAGATCATCTCGGGCGAAAAGATCGACGTCACCGTTCCGACGGGTAACTTCGGTAATATCTTCGCGGCATACATTGCAAAAATGATGGGACTGCCGATCAACCGTCTTGTCTGCGCTTCCAATAAAAATAATATCCTGACAGACTTCCTCAAAACGGGTACATATGACCGCAACAGAAGCTTCTACACCACAATGTCACCGTCGATGGATATTCTCATTTCCTCAAACCTCGAGCGTCTTCTCTATGTACTGGGCGGTGCAGAGAATACCGCCGAGCTTATGAAAAAGCTTAACACCGAGGGCTGTTACACCATTGACGACGCACTCAAAGCAAAGCTTGATGAGCATTTCACAGGTCTTTTCTGTGACGAGGACGGTACTGCCGCAGAGATCAAGCGCACATTCGAGGAGGACAAGTACTTAATCGACACACACACCGCCGTCGGTCTTAACTGTGCAAAGCAGTATATGGCAAAATACCGTGACGGACTCAAAATGGTCGTTGCATCAACGGCAAGCCCCTATAAGTTTGCTTCCGATGTTTACAAGTCGATTACAGGCAAAGCACCGACAGACGAGCTTTCGGCACTTGATGAGCTTTCCACACTCACCGGAACAGAAATACCTTATCCGCTTAAGGATATCGACAAGCGCGAGGTTCGTTTTAAGACCGTTATAAACAAGGACGCAATGCCCGATGAGGTCAAGAAGAATCTCGGAATAAAATAAGCTCTCGGAAAACCTGTCACGGCGGATCATTCCATATCAAAAGAAAGTCAGGAGGTTATGAATGTCACTGTACGTTTTATCTGATACACATCTTTCAATAAGTGACAACAAGCCGATGGACATCTTCGGTGCACGCTGGACAAATTACACCGAAAAGCTGGCAACTCGCTGGAACCGTGTCGTAACGCCGGATGATACAGTGGTCATCGCAGGCGATATTTCGTGGGCAATGAGTCACACGGGCGCCGTTGAGGATCTTCGTTTCATTGAAAAGCTTAACGGCAAAAAGATAATCGGACGCGGAAATCACGACTATTGGTGGACGTCGATGAAGAAGCTAAACACCTTATGCGAGGAAAACGGCTTTGAAACGATAAAGTTCCTGTATAATAATGCGTATGCCGTAGAGGACTTCATCGTTTGCGGCTCACGCGGATGGTATATCGACGATTCAAACCGCAATATGCCCGAGGAAGCGGACTATGAAAAGATAGTCGCACGTGAGGCGATACGTCTTGAGATAAGTCTCACCGAAGCGGTAAAGCTACGTGAAGAAAAGCTTCGTGAGGACGGCATTATGCGTGAGATACTCGTCTTTTTACACTTTCCTGCCGATTTTCGCGGATACGTCTGCGATGAAATCGTCGCGGTGCTGAAGAAGTTTGAGATCGGGCGCTGTTACTACGGACATATCCACGGCGTCTATGATATACCTCGAAGCGAGGTTTCAGACGGGATCAGATACACTTTAACTTCGGCAGATTTCCTCGATTTTTCACCGCTTCCGATACTACCCGAGAACAATTTATAACAAATTTCTGAAATAAATTTAAAATTTATCGCGTAACTCCTTGACTTTACGCAAAAATATAGTATAATATTATTTAGTATAAAATTATTTATAATGCTCGCAGACTGTGTACAGCTTATGATATTGCTGTTATAACGTGCGGCAATATCATTTGGAGGATAAAAACCATGAGTCTCAAAAACGTAAACAAACCCGAAACCAATGTTGTCGAAATCGAATTCACAGCCGATAAGGCAACCTTCGACGCAGCTGTTGACAAGGCATTCAAGAAGAATGCTAAGAACATCAACATCCCCGGCTTCCGTAAGGGTAAGGCACCTCGTCACATCATCGAAAAGATGTACGGCAAGGGCGTATTCTATGATGAGGCACTCAACGATATCGTTGGTCCCGCATATGAGGACGCCATGAAAGATCAGAGCTTTGAAATCGTAAGCCAGCCCGAATTTGACGTTGCTTCCATCGACGATGACGGCGTTACATTCAAGGCAAAGTTCTATGTAAAGCCAGAGGTTAAGATTGCCGATTACCTCGGAATCGAAGCTACCAAGACTGTACGCGAGGCAACCGATGCTGACGCTGATGCAGAAATCGAGCAGGTTCGCGCTCGTAATTCTCGTCAGATTGAAATCAATGACCGTGCAGCACAGAACGGCGATATCACCGTTATCGACTTCGACGGTTATGTTGACGGTGTAGCATTCGACGGCGGCAAGGCTGAAAAGTATACTCTCACACTCGGCTCCGGCTCGTTCATCCCCGGATTTGAGGATCAGATCGTCGGCAAGAATATCGGCGATGAGTTTGATGTAAACGTAACCTTCCCCGAGGAATATCATGCAGCTGAGCTTGCAGGTAAGCCTGCGGTGTTCAAGTGTAAGCTCCACGAGATCAAGTTTAACGAGCTTCCCGAGCTTGATGATGAGTTTGCAAAGGATGTTTCCGAATTTGATACATTTGCTGAATATAAAGCAGATGTTAAGGCAAAAATCCAGGACAGATACAACAAGACCGCTGACGGCGAGGTTGAAGAACAGCTCATTAACGCTCTCATCGAAAAGCTTGATGCAGAGATTCCGCAGCCCATGTTCGACGCTGAAGCTGAAAACTTCGTTCGCGACTTCGATAACAGACTCCGTATGCAGGGCCTCGACCTCAAGACCTACTTCCAGTACACTGGTCTCGACCTCGATGCTCTCCGTAAGCAGATGGCACCTCAGGCAGAGCGTCAGGTTAAGACAAGACTTGCTCTTGAGAAGATCGTAGACCTCGAAAAGATCGTTCCCTCCGAGGATGAAATCAACGAGGAATTCGACCGCATCGCAAAAGCCTACAACATGGAGCTTGACAAGGTTAAGGAAATGGTTGACCTCGCAATGGTCACTGCCGATGTTTCTGTTAAGAAGGCAGTTGATCTCGTAAAGGAAAAGGCAGTAGTTACAGAAAAGGCATGGGAAGCACCCAAGGCTGAATAATTAATTATCGCCTGTTTTAAATAGTAATCGACGGGCGGCTGATTAATGTCGCCCGTGTGATTCTTATATGGAAAAAATACATTTTTCGAGCATTTTTGCAGAAAGGTAACTTTAATTATGGCACTTGTACCAATGGTTGTGGAACAGACCGTCCGCGGCGAGCGTTCCTACGACATCTATTCGCGTCTTTTAAATGACCGCATCGTGTTCCTCTCGGACGAAGTCAACGACACAACAGCATCTCTCGTTGTGGCACAGCTTCTCTTCCTCGAAGCACAGGATCCCGATAAGGATATCAGCCTTTACATCAATAGCCCCGGCGGTTCTATCTCCGCAGGTATGGCGATTTACGACACGATGAATTTCATCAGGTGTGACGTTTCAACCATCTGTATCGGTATGGCAGCAAGCATGGGCGCGTTTCTTCTCGCAGCAGGCACAAAGGGCAAGCGTTTTGCTCTGCCCAACAGCGAGATCATGATCCATCAGCCGCTTCTCGGCGGTCTGCAGGGTCAGGCATCCGATATTAAGATTCACGCCGATCACATCATCCGTATCCGCGAGCGCATGAACTCCATTCTTGCAGAACGTACCGGACAGACTGTGAAGCAGATTGAAAAAGACACTAACCGCGATAACTTCCTTACAGCCGATGAAGCCTGCAAATACGGTCTTATCGACAAGGTTATTGCAAAAAGAGAAGGCTAAAAGGAATTAAAGATGTCAAACAACCGTGAATCCAACAATTCAGTGAAATACTGCTCGTTCTGCGGCAGAAGCGAAACACAGGTCGAATTTCTCATTCCCTCACCGACGGGAGCGATGATCTGCGATAACTGCATCGACGCCTGCAATCAGATCATATTCGATCACGAGCAAATGATGAATGATACAGAGGAGCTTTCACTCGCAACACTTCCGAAGCCTGCCGAAATCAAGGCTATGCTCGATGAATATGTCATCGGTCAGGATGCCGCAAAAAAGGTGCTTTCGGTTGCTGTATATAACCACTATAAGCGTATTCTGAATATGCCAAAGCCGCAGAGACGCACAAGAAAAAAGGTTGAAGAAGCCAAAGCGGAGGACGTTGAGATTCAAAAGAGCAACGTACTTCTCCTCGGTTCAACCGGTGTCGGCAAAACCTATCTTGCGCAGACACTTGCAAAGGCACTGAGAGTTCCGTTCGCAATTGCGGATGCTACGACACTCACCGAAGCAGGTTACGTCGGCGAGGACGTTGAAAATATACTGCTCCGTCTTATCCAGGCGGCAGATTACGACATTGAGCGCGCTGAACGTGGTATCATTTACATCGACGAGATTGATAAAATCTCCAGAAAGAGTGAAAACCGTTCGATCACGCGTGACGTTTCCGGCGAGGGCGTACAGCAGGCACTTCTCAAAATTCTTGAGGGTACAGTTTCAAACGTACCACCGCAGGGCGGACGCAAGCACCCAAATCAGGAATTCATTCAGATAAATACCGAGAATATACTCTTCATCTGCGGCGGCGCATTCGATAAACTCGAGGACCTCATCGCAGAACGCCGCGGAAGTCAGATGGTCGGCTTTACAAGCGATATCAAAAAGGCAGACGAAAAGGTCAAAGCCGGTATATTTAAGGATGTAACTCCGCACGATATCGTCAAGTACGGTCTCATTCCCGAGCTTGTCGGACGTATCCCTGTCATCGTATCGCTCGACAGCCTTGACGAGGCGGCACTGGTGCGTATACTCACCGAACCGAAGAATGCACTCGTTAAGCAGTATCAGAAGCTTGTCGGTATGGACGGCGCAGAATTGGTATTCGAAGAAGATGCAGTTAAAGCAATTGCCAAGCTCGCAATTGACAGAAACACAGGCGCACGTGGTCTTCGTGCCATTATCGAAGATATCATGACCGATATCATGTACGATGTTCCGTCAAGAGACGATGTAACCAAGGTTATCATCACAGCGGATGTCGTAAACAAAAAAGCCGAAGCGCAGTATTTAAACGGCACTCCGACACTTGAAGCGTAAACTTTACCGCAAAAAAGGAGGGGAGCTTCCCTTCCTCGCGGTAATATAATTATTATTGTGTCGAATTTTCTTGTATTTTGCAGATAACTGCAGGAAAGGGGCAAAAAAATGAACGAAGTCTGGCGTACAATTTTTCATAGCGACGTGACAAAGCTTGTCGACTATAAAATTGAAAATCTCGCACTTATGTTCTTTATCTTTGCCTTTATGGGTTTTGTTTGGGAAGTTATCTATACCGCCATAACGGAAAAGGTCGTTGCCAAACGCGGTATGCTTCGCGGTCCGTGGCTTCCGCTCTACGGTGTCGGCGGCGTGTTGATACTTCTCCTGCTCGGACGCTTCAGAGCGAATCCGCCGCTTGTATTCTTCCTTGCGATGGTGCTCTGCGGCACAGTCGAATATTTCACCGGCGTACTCGTTGAGCATTTTTACGGTCAGCGTTGGTGGGATTACAGCACAAAACGTATAAACTTCCGCGGACGCATCTGTCTTTCCGGCGTTCTGCTGTTCGGTGTCTCCGGCACTGCGGCGGTATGCGGCTTCGGTCCTCCGCTAAATGATAACATCGGTCGACTCGCATTCCCGATTCACATGGGACTTATCGCAGTGCTTGGTGTCATATTCGTCGCAGACGTTATAGCTGCAGTTATAACACCAAACGAGGGCAAGGGCATTACATATGAAATCAAGAGTGATGATAAACAGAAAATCGAAAATAACGATAACACAACCGTCGAGTGATCTGCCCGACGGTTTTTTATATAAATCATGACCACAGGCTAATCCGGTGGTTTGCACAGCCCATATAAGGGGCTATTACCAGCTTTACCCGTAAACGGGTATCCGACCAAGGCTCTCTCACTGGGAGAGCTCCCGCGAAAGCGGGTGAGAGGGTTCTCTCTTGGCGGTTGCCCTCTCCGTCGGCTACGCCGCCACCTCTCCCAAAGGGCGAGGCTTTCCTTGGGCTTGCTTATTGTTCGCCCAATTTATTTGCAGCTAAGCTCGCTTTACCGCTCCCCCGGTAGAACCGAGGGTTATTTAGACTACCAATAAAAACGGGACTGTTTTTTGGCAGCCCCGTAAATCTTTTTATTCAGCTTTCGCAGCGTCTGCGATGATCTTCTGCGCGACGTTACCGGGAACTTCCTCATAACGCTCAAAATAGAACGTGAAGCTTCCGCGTCCCTGTGTGGTTGCACGAAGCGCGATCGGATAATCCATCATTTCTGCCTTCGGCACTTCAGCCTGTACATTGGTGTAACCCTTCTTCTCGTGTGACGCTTCCATACCGAGTACACGTCCGCGACGCTTGTTAAGATCGCCGATAACGTCACCCACCATGTTGTCGGGTACAAGACAGTTAAGCGCACCAACCGGCTCGAGAAGCACGGGATTTGCCTTCGGCAGACCGTCCTTGTAAGCAAGGCTTGCCGCCATCTTGAAGGACATTTCCGATGAGTCAACGTCGTGATACGAACCGTCATAGAGGTCAGCCGCAAGTCCGACTACCGGATATCCTGCGAGCACACCCTTCTGCATTGCTTCGGTAAGTCCCTTTTCAACTGCCGGGAAGAAGCCCTTCGGTACTGCACCGCCGACAACGCTCTCTGTGAATGTGAGACCGTCACCGTCACTCGGCGAGAACTTGATCTTAACGTGACCGTACTGTCCGTGACCGCCAGACTGTTTCTTGTGCTTACCCTCAGCCTCAACAGTCTTCTTGATAGTCTCGCGATAAGCTATCTTCGGCTTTTCGAGAACTACCGATGTGCCGAAACGGTTCTTTAACTTCGCAACAAGTACGTCAAGGTGAATGTCACCGACGCCGGAAATAAGCAGCTGTTTGGTTTCAGCGTTGTTTTCGTAACGTGTAGTGAGATCTTCCTCAAGCAGCTTTGCAATACCGGACGAGATCTTGTCCTCATCGCCCTTTGCAAGCGGCTTGATCGCCTGAGTTAAGAAAGGCTCGGGGAATGCGATTCCCTTGTATTTGATATCCTTTGCAGATGCGGTAAGTGTGTCACCGGTGTTGGTTGCCGTAAGCTTCGCTGTCATACCGATATCGCCGCAGCAAAGGCTCTCAACCTCGGTCTGCTTCTTACCGCGCATGGTGTAGATACGTGCCATCTTTTCATTAGCACCGCTTGTCGTATTGCGAAGTGTAACATCACGGTTAAGGTTACCGTTCATAACCTTAAAGAGCGACATCTTACCAACAAACGGGTCAGCAACCGTCTTGAATACAAAGAGAGAAACCTCACCCTCGGGATCAATCGCGACTTCATCTTCACCGTCAGCCGTAACGATAACCTCTGTCTTGCGTGCAGTCGGACGTGGGAAGGAATTTGCAATGGTGTCGAGCACCGCAGTAACGCCCCACATCTTTGTTGCCGAGCCGCAGAATACGGGAACGATCTCGCCGTTGATGATACCGTCATGTACGGCGTTCATAGCTTCGTTATATGTAATCGGTTCTTCGTTGAAGAATTTATCCATCAGATCGTCACTCGTCTGTGCGATTGATTCATAAAGCATATTGCGGTATTCTTCAGCGATCGCCTTGAAGTCCTCGGGAATTTCGGAAACCATATTGGAACCGGTCTTGTCGTAAACCTCAGCCTTCATATCAATCAGGTTAAGGAAGCCGATAACCTTGTCGCCCTCAATCATCGGGATAAGCAAGGGACAAACAGTAACGCCGAACTTTTCGCGAAGCGCATCAAAAACTCGCTTGAAACGGGCTTCACCGTCGTCAAAACGGTTGATGAAGAACGCCTTCGGTATACCCTCTTTTTCAGCCATATCCCAAGCAAGCTCTGTACCAACCTCAACGCCGTTACGACCGTCAACAACGATCAGCGCACTGTCGGCAACACGCATACCTTCAAGAACCTCGCCCGTAAAGTCGAGATAACCGGGAGTGTCGAGTATATTTATCTTACTGTCCTGCCACTTCAGGGGCTCAACGGTTGTTGAAAGCGAAAAGCCTCTGCGGATTTCCTCGGGATCGTAATCGCTCACGGTATTTCCCTCAGGAGTCCTTCCGAGACGGTCGGTTTCTTTCGCAAGGTAAAGCATGGCTTCGCAAAGCGAGGTCTTTCCGCTTCCGCCGTGGCCGAGAAGGGCGACGTTACGTATACTTTTTGTGGTTATTTTGTCCATTGTGAAAATTCTCCTTTTCTGTGTATTTATTTAGGAAATAAACCGTCCGAACAAGAAAAGCGCGGACAGGGTTCAGATAGACGAATATATAATTTGTATGTATTTTGGTCATAAATCATGATATTCGATAACTGATTACAATATTTATTATACATTATGCGAGGGCATTTTTCAAGAGGTTTTAGAAAAATAATACCAATCCGCATAGAGAAATCAAAGTGAAGTTTTTGTTTACATTGCACAAAAAAGCGACACCCATTTCGAGTATCGCTTCAAAGCTTTTATTATAACGCATATTTGCCCTGCCATGTGTCGCGCTCAAACATCAGCTTGTCGATCGTATTCATCACCACAAGCTTTTTACGGCTCCATTCGGGCGCGATCAGTGTGTCAGCCATACCGTCGCCCGTAAGCCTGCCGATAACCGTTTCGCTCGGCATAATTTCAAGCTGTCGTACAACTGTATCGGCATATTCTTCAAGCGTGAGACATTCAAATTCGCCTTGACGGTAAACATCGGCAAGCCTTGTCCCCTCGATAACGTGAAGCAAGTGAAGCTTTAGTTGATCGGGCCGCAGCCTTGCCACCTCACGTGCCGATTCGAGCATCATTTCGGCGTTTTCATGCAGCAGACCGTTTATCAGATGTACGCCGATATTTATCTTTCCCGAGGCACGGCGAAGCTTTTCGTATCCGGCAACAAACTCGGCAAAGGTGTGACCGCGGTTAATGTACGCCGCCGTGGAATCGTGCACCGTCTGCAAACCAAGCTCAACCGTCAGAAAGGTCCGCTCGGCAAGCTCTGCCAAATATTCGCAAACGTCATCTGCAAGGCAGTCTGCACGTGTCGCAACCGATATACCGACAACATCGTGAAACGCCAGTGCAGTCTCATACTTTTCACGAAGCAGACTGAGTGGCGCATATGTGCCCGTAAACGCTTGAAAATAGGCGATACACTTCGGTGACTCCCATTTTTTTGAAAGACGTGAATAAGCGTCCTCAAACTGCGAAAGTATGGGTGCAGAGGAATCAGAGCAAAAGTCACCCGATCCGCGCTCGGAGCAGTATATGCAACCGCCGATGCCGCGTGTACCGTCACGATTCGGGCAGGTGAACCCACCGTCAAGCGGAAGCTTCGCACACTTCGCACCGAACTTTTGGCGGAGAAAATAGTCATATGAATAATAGCGTTTGTTTGAATCGCTGTACGGAAAAGGATTGGTTTCGGCTTGAGTCGGCATAGTGCACCTCCTATCATAATAATATGATACCATAAGCTCATCCGTTTTTCAAGCACCGAAAAGAATTTTCCGAAAAAAGTTTATTAAACCCCTTGACAAACTGTTCGGATTGTGGTATTATATATAAGTACCAAGAAACGCGAGTGTAGTTCAATGGTAGAATTCCAGCCTTCCAAGCTGGTCGCGTGGGTTCGATTCCCATCACTCGCTCCAATAAAGAAATCCGCTTGTTATAAAGCAAAGCGGATTTTTTCTTTTGTTGTCGTGCTTTTTCGGCGTTAGAATCCTAACATATATATTAATAAAACACACTGCAAAACACGATTTTAAAATCAAATCTGTCACGAATCTGTCACGACGCATAAACGAACACCGCCCTGGCGAACCAAAGCGGTGTAAAATTCACTCTTCCCCATCCTTGCCGCTCACCGAGCTTGCATCCACGATGCCCTCTCCGATGATGTACGCGATAAGTGTCGCACCAGCCATGATGATGGATGTCACCTCTGCCGCTGTGGATTCAGCACAACCGAACCCGATCATCAACGCAGTGACAAAACCGACCACAGCTGCCCAGAACTTGCGTGATGTAAGCTTGCGTTTCCAGTCAATTTTCAAATAGCTCACCTCCTCCCATAAAAAACATATCCTCAATTTCCACCATACCACGGTGTATCATCGAGCGTCGTCTCCTTGTACTCCATCAAATAGAGCGCATCCTTTTGCTCGTTACTGATGTTCATTTTGTCAATCTCAGCCATAATTTTGTCTTTTCGTCCGTCTCCGGTAGTTATTGAATTGAAACGATACATCTCAAGGAAATCGTCAAAATCGCCACCGGCTTTCATGAACCGCTCAATCTTGGCAGGCCACGTATCAGCTGTTGAAACAAACGTCGTAAACGCTATCACCTTTGCTTCGTCAATAACGTCAGACTTCATCAGCACATCAAGCCGCGCCAACGTCTTACTACCGGTCTCGGGGTTCGTCGCGCGAAGCTCTTTGACAAGATTGTACGACTTACGCTTATCACCTCCGGCTTTCACCATCTCCTCATAGGCCACCGTAGCATTTGACTCATATGTACGCACTTTCAGGCTCGGATCATATGCACCTGCAGTATTATTCCACAACGCAACAACCTCACGAAGGCCATTACTCAAAGGCAGTCCGAACCATTGTGAAGCCGCTCTTGTCGTGTTGTAAATAGCGTAGTACATAGATTTGTCCATATCTTCACTATTTTCTATAACACTCTTCCATCCTTTAATTGCTTTTACAGTAGACTCCAGCTGAGCTCTTGAAATGTCGTCATTCGAGAAATATCCATATCCGATCTGATCTTCAATAAGCGACATAAAATCCGATAGAATTGGTATATTGTTGATAGGATTTGCATTAGTAAGTAAATTGGGGACGAACTCCTCTCCGACTTTCTTCCAAAACTCCTCATCGTCGTCATCACGCCACGCATCAGCCATACTTTCAAGCAACGATGCCGCAAGCGTTGTCATCGTTAGCGAAGCCACTGCTCGGCGAACAGCTTTCCCTGACTTTTTCCATGCCGCCTTTTTGCCGTTTATCTTCGATTCATTTTGAAATCCGATAATAAGGTCACTTATGATATTGTGGTTTATCGTCGGTTCAGACATGAACGCCGTTGCAGTCTGTGCCAATCCGTCCTTTTTTCTCATAATCTGCGAACGAGTAAGCACACTATCAACAACCTGCGACGAATATATCACTTCACGGAGTTTCTTTCCGACAGCCCTGTAAAAATCCTCGCTTCCATGCTTGTATTCGCCATTACGCTTAACATCATAACAACACGCTTTCCACAAACGCCCGAGTGTAATCTCATCCGCCTTTGCTGCTAACGTCATCATCTTTTCATTGAACGCTTCCTTCTTTGATGGATTTCCTTTTATACTGCTTTCAATATTTCTCGAAATATCCGTGTCAAAAAAGCCGTATGACTTCCAAAGGGCAATACCGCAATATTCTTTAGCCATTTTGTATTCACCAAAACTCGGAACAATCGCACGAGCCATATCTCTCCATTCAAGAACCGTATGCGCTCGCATCCACGATGTAAACTGCAGTAAGGCAACACGTAAATTAGCACCAACTGCCGATATTTTGTTGTTCTTCATAAAGGAACGTAACAGAGGAACACCGTCACTGCGAATGCCCGTACCGTTAATATCCTTGATAAGAGTGAGAATATACTTCTCCGCCTCTTTTCCGTAAGCATTTTCCATTGATGTACGAACTCCGTTTTCAGTAGCCTGCATCGTCTCTTGATTTATCGTCCTGCTTCTGTAATTGATCCACTTCATAGAATCAAGCAACGCCATACCGTAAGCATTCATACGTGCCATATCTGAGGTGTGTGCAGCAAATACATCGAAAATATTTCGTATCACAAGCTCGTTGTTGGCATTGGGTACAAGCTGCTTTGTAGCCGAAAAATTAAGCAAATAGAAAAGATTACCCCGGTCTGCATCGGGATCTCTGATATCTCGCCCTTTCGGTGACGTTTCCATCGGGAAATAGTTCTTCTCCGTATAATCTCGCTTCAGGAATCGTTTCATAGAGATTTCATTTCCCCATTCTGCGCAGGTCGTAGCCATATAATTTCTCATGCCATCCGCAGCATCTTTTTGTCGTTTAGTCAAGCTGTCACAAATAGCTTGAATATCCTCCTCGGTTAGATTGGAATGACTGTCCGCATATTCCTTCATACCTTTCTTTTTTCCGACAACCGCAACACCTCCGACAAGCAAATGTTCCCTCGCTGCTTCACGCTCCGAAAGACAGTATATGCTCATTGCATCCGCGCTTGTAAGCGTAAGCTTGTTTCCACTCGGCAGATTGATCGTGTGAACGTCAGAACTCCATGTTCGAGCTTCCTTTTTAGTGTGATTAGTTTCGGAAAATCTGACAATATCATCGGCAAGCATCGCCAATTTATCCTGTGAATCCATAAAAGATTCCATTATTGATTCGCCGCCTTTTCCGAAACGCTTGAAAGCATAGAATGGTAATGCATTGTCCCATTTTAAAAAGTCACCTGCAGTATTTGTGCTTTTAACAGGACCAAGCGAATCAAGATATTTTACAGTCTCAGTGCCAAGCTCCGTCACGTTTGCAAACAAATTATTTGCACTAAGCTCCTGCATTTTAGATACAGAATGACGTATCAACCGCAGTACACGAACAAGTCCTGCCGCTTGCTCGGGCCGCATAGTTGCAACCACCGCGCCGACAGTATTCTCAGCCGCTGCCACAGTCGTTGCTATAGCCTTTATTTGCTTCGCCATATCCTGCAGTTCTTTGTCAAATTCGGGAGGCAAATCAAGATATCCGGGAGTCTCCAAAACCGCTCCTGCACTTCCGTTTTTGCTCTCGCTTTCCTGAATCTCTTTAATGCGCTGTACCTTACCAGAAAGCTCATACAACGCGAAGGCTGCTCTGGTTTCCCATCTCGTCTCTCCCTTTCCGGCAAGAGAACTCTTCGAGGAAATGTCAATGCTCTCAAGAAGGTCATGCATCGGTTCGACTAAGAAGTCGGGGCATTTCGCTTGACTCTTTGTCGGGTGGTTAATCCATTGAAGCGTCTTCGCATATTCCTGTTTGAGTCGCTCTCGCGGTTCGTTCAGATCCTTGTATTCTTTGAGAACCTCTATTTCCGCCGCGTGCTGTGCCCGTTCTGTTCTTATCTGCTCACGCGCTTCGTTGAGAGCCTTACTCGGGCGTGAAATCGGATACGGCTTGCGTATCGCAGGATCACTTCCGCCTGTATCTTCAATGTCATTTCGAAGCCGCCCTTTATCGTCGATAAAGTAACCGGTTTCATCAAAGACTTGCTTGGCGCTAACACCATCCTGCAGCATCTTTATGGCTCGTGTACGCTCAGGATCACGAGCGAGGGAATAGTGTGAGCCATCATTGCGTTCGGTATAATCGAAAAGATATTTCAGCTTTTCGCTTTCGTTATATTTCAATCCTCCGTCTTCGCGCCGCACTCTCTTGACAAAATCGTAAAGTTGTGATATACTATATGTGTCACCATGGTTGGGCGTCGGAGACATATCGGCCTTATTGCCGAGCAGGCTCTGCCCAGTGGTGACAATTTCTATATCACGGAATACATATGCTTCCGCTTTACTTGGATGCTGTACAACATTACACACTAAGCAACGCGGAGCTTTTGTTTTCCCATCCGCATATTCGTACAATCCATACATTCTATATACAAATAATGCCGCCCCTTTATTATCAGTGTGCGCTGCACGTTCAACCCCGAGTAAAATGCTGTTTTCAAGTATTTGTGATATATGAGGTATAACATCTACAATGCTCTGTGCATTACCCCTTTTTATAACCTTGGATATTGATTCATTTACAACATCAGGCCATAACTCGACAGTTATACCCGATTGCTTAATATTCACCTCGGCTTTATTGCCATAAGCCAATTTAAAAGCAGCCTTTCCCGAAGCAAATGCCCCTTGCTTTTTAGATATCGGTACACCGCCTTTATTGACTGATGCCATAACAAGCGGAGTATCATCAGCACGCATAACCGTATCAAAATTAGCTGACAATGGGAATCTATCACCGAGTTTCACACTTAATTCGTCAAGCGACTCTTTTGCGAGTATCTCACGAAATGCATTATATCCACCACGTTCCTTGCTGTTAAACATAAACTGCTCTGCCGATTGTTGCTGATTCTGTTTCTTCGTTTCACGTAAAGCCTTTGCAAACATATCCGAGATATTCCTATAATATCGTTCCGTCGCATACTCCGTCTCGGTTTTCGCTAAATTCTTATTGCCAAGTGCCAAAAGAGCAGATTTGAGGCGCGAAAACATACGTGTGACAATATTACGGTTGCTTGCAGTAAAATCATACAGCATTTTCTCGTTTTTGAACATCTCACCAATAGCATCCGCAACTATCTCACGATCGGCATCCGCAGGTGTAAACTCTCGACCTTGATCCTTGTAAAACTCAACATAGCCGGCAGCCATTATCTCATCACGAAGTTCAGACCAATTCTTACCCTGCGCCGCATACATACGTTTGATCTCACGGACAAGCTGTGAATACTGCAGTGCTGTCTCAATTGTATGAGTCAATTCATGTGCAAGTGCCTGTGATGCAACACTTTCGCCGTTCACGTTTATATAGATAACTCCGTCTTCAACCTTGCCATTGATACGGTATGAGTCAGACATAAACAGTATCTTTCGTCCGAAAACCTTTGATACAAATTCCGCTATTGCAATATCACTTTCACTCGCGCCTGCAAGATAACCCGTCTTCGCGGTTTCTGTTTTTGCAGCTTCCGCTTTTATTTTGCGAAGCTGCGTCTGCGCAGTATCGGGGATATATTTGCCGGTACGCTGATATTCTTCCATAGGAGTTTTGACGTGAATAGCAGATTCCGAGGTTGTAATAGTATTAGCAGTTCTCATATCATGAGAGATATCTTCCTCTGCCCACGTGCGCATCTGCTCAACCTCTCCATCGTCAAGTATACCCTCGGTGTCACTGAACATATCGCCGGAATCTTCGGTATATCTGTTATCGTATAGATTTGCATCGTCGAATGCGTTTTGAGGTGTTGTACCGTTTTGACTCTTGACAGAATCTGCGTTTTGTGATATACTGTTATTAGAGATACCGTTTGTTAGAGCGTTACCTACGGGGCGCTCCAGGCCGTTAATTCGGTCGGCGGTATCTCTTATTTTGTTTGTAATATCGTAAATATGATACTCACCTTCAAATCGTGTGCGTCCCACGTTTAAATACACCGGAAATGTTTCTCCGTCATAGCGTACGTCCGCTTTGTAATATCTGAAATAATCAAACTTGTTGTGTTCTACATCTTTTGCCTCTGCATAAGGTTTGGCTTTTTCAACAAGTTCCTTTATGTGAGATATCTGCGCGCTTTTTTTATCGGCTGCTTTATTTGCAATATGTAATGCATCGCGTCTATCTACAACTGCTTTTATTCCATCGCTAAGCACGATTGGTTGTTCTGATAGAGTTTCAAGTATATATTCTTGTATGATCTTATATTTTTCAGCTCCGTAGATTCCATTTGTTCGTTGCGATAATTCGTTATCACTCGACAGATCAATCACTGAATTTACATCAGCCTTGCTAATTGCGCCATCGCTTGTCATCATCGCCCTCGTGCCCGTACCGTCCTTACCTTTCGCCTGAACAAGCGCACGACCGAAGCGGTCACGAATCCTCTCGATCTCACGAAGCATGAGCTGATGCTCGCGGTAAGTCGCATCGTACTTGTCCTTGAAAATACCGCGCTTCAGGAAATCGGCAATATCCTCTCTCATGCGCTTCGCCATCTGCGAAAGACGGTACCACATACGAGTCGCCGCATTGCGGTTGTGCTTCACAAACTCCACAAGATCAATCTGGCGCTCGGTTGCCGTGTCACCTTCGCCGAATAACGTCTCCATCACTCGCGCTACAACCTCACGTTCAGCCTTGGCATCGTTAAACTCCTCGCCGGTGAGCTCCGTGTATTTGTGCTCATACTCCGCATAAACCTCATCGTAGAACGTATCCCAATTCGCGATAACACCTTTCGCAGAATACGTCTCAAGGAATCCCTTGACGCTATCAACGAGATTCTTGTATTCCTTTGTTCCTTCAACAGCGTGGGTAAGCTCGTGAGCGATAACCTGCGAAACCACATTTCCGCGCTTTGGATTTACGAAAATAGTGTTCTTTCCGTCAAATTCACCGTTTGCAACATAGTTATCAGAAACGAAAATTATTTCTTTACCGGTGTACTTTGAAAGCTGCTCGGCAATATATATCTGCTCGTTTGTCGCGCCTGCAAGATATCCCGTTCTCGCCGTATCGGTTTTCGCAGCATTCGCTTTTGCCTGTGCAGATTGTTCTGCCGCCGTGGGAAGCATACCGTTACGCTCAAATATAGTCTTAGCTCTGACCTTAGGCTGTACGGTCTCCGTGTCGCCTTTTTTTGTGTTTCCACCGGTCTGATCTGTTTTGGCAGCGGCTCTCTGCGCTCTTTTCACCGCTTTCGGATTACTAAGCTGTTGATCGAGTTCAGTCATAACACTGCCCCATTCGGCTTCATATTCAGCATCATTCATCCAACGTCCGCCACCTTCGCCGTCAGGAACCCAAAAGCGGCCATCCTCTCTTGTTTGAAGCTGCTCGCCAAAGAGCGAATTAGCATTCGCTATCTCCTCATCGCTCAGCGGCCTATCCCATAAGGAGTCATCGCTTAAGTTTGAATCGGAAGCGTTAGCGTTAGCTGCATCGTAGGGAGGCGGCAATATATCCGATAAACCTCCGTCGTCAAAAAGCAGCTCGTTTGCGTCATCTCGGGAAACGCTCTCAGGCGTTGGCAGCTCATCAAGCAAATAGTCGTTGTCGGTTTTTACGCTCTTGACAGCTCCACCGTTTTGTGGTATAATATCTACAGGAGCATTCGTAGAACCGTTATCGGACGTCGCATTGGGGATATTTGCATCAATGAGCTGCGAAGCTCCATTATTATATCCCGGTTCTCCGATAAACGCTGATACAACAAATAATGTTTTTGCCTTGGTATCAGCAACCGCTTGAACAACATAATACGAACCGTCGCCGATGCTTTTCTCATAGAGAATCGTATCGGCGGTTTTGTTTCTGCCGTTTTTCATATATGTGTATGCCTGTGTTTTACCGGCACGTCTTATACTATCCGGCTCTGACATAGCAAACTGCATTTTAGCTATATCTTCGATATTGGACATAGATTTATCAGCCGCTCCGTTTTCGCCGTGGCGTTTCAAAATATGTTCTACCTGACGCGCTTCGATAGCAACCTTGAATCCGTGAACATCAACACCGGTTATATCTTGAATTGTATCAGCATTTTTGTCTGATACATTATCGAAATATACTTTCTCATTTGCAGCCGCGCCTTTGTTTTTGACTCGATTGACCAAATCAACAACAGCTGTGTTAAGTTTCTGAGCGATGTACGCTGGAGAATATTTTTTTGCCTCGGTATTTGTAGCAATAGCAGCCTGTTCATATAACTTATTGCCTTTAATTGCCTTGCCATCATGGGAAACATCCTCAGGCGTTGGTAACTCATCAAGCAAATAGTCGTTATCGGTTTTTACACTGTTGACAGCATCGGGGTTTTGTGGTATAATAGTAGTGTCGGAAGACAGAGAAGCAGGGTTCGTTTCGGACGTGCCGCTATTGGTATCGCTTTGCGATGCATAAGCTCCTGCGTAATGTCCTCCGTCTTTTTTATTGTCAAGTGCCGCATCTGCATCGCTCTCAATAAAGTCTACCCCCTTCGTATTAGCTCTAATAAAACTCGGTGATTGCGCGATGCCACTTACCATTGAACCGACAACAAACTGCTCAAGCAGATTTTCATCCGCCAATATATCCTTAAAATCTTGTTCGGACATATATGTTATTTTCTTGCCTGCCGCTTGAATAAATCCGGCTATAACTTCCTCTGCGCCTTCTGCGCCGGCTTTAATACCGAATTGCGTGGCGTTGCGGAGATATATGTTTGAGATTTTGGATGACAATTTTTTTGCGAGCATATCGTCCGCACTGCTCAAACCGCGAGAAAAACCAAGCGCATTTATACCCTTTCCCAAGCCGCCGAACATCATCTCGGAAACTGTATCCGCTGCAGCCGAAATTGCACCGGAAAGCTCTGCTTCACCTGTCGTGGCACCGTTTCGGTACGCTTCGCTTGTGGCAGAGCCGAAACTGCTTATAGCAGTTGTTGCAATCGGCGCAACTTTTCCTACCACCTGCGCTCCTTTTGATGCGGCTCCGAGCACTTTGCCAAGTCCAGCTGTCGCCCATGTTCCGATAAGGTGACCTCCTACGTTGCCAAGTGAATCTGTTGTTCTGCCAAAAACAGAGCCCTTATCAACGAAGTTTTTAACCGGTGCTAATAAGTCACTATACGTGTTTTGGGCTGCAAATTCACGCATTTCTGTTGAGTTGCTCGGTGAATAAATCTGGTGCTCTACTTCTTTCCATCTCCATCTTCCATCTTCGCCTTTATATCTTACTACATCTTTTACCGTCTTAGTATCATCTCCGTCAAATGGATCTGCCACCGCTGCCGCACCGTACATAATCGCATCTGCGATACCTTCTGAAAAATTGGCAAAACCTTCAACCGCGTTAATTGCAAGATCACCGGCAGTTCCGCCGATAGTTCCACCGATCGTTTTCGTCACGTCGCCGAATTGATATCCATCATTCCAAGTGTTACCCCATAATTCAGGGGCTTGAAAAAACCGGATTCCTCCCTCTTGTTTATTCTCCGTCTGCGCCGGTGTTTGCGTCTGCGTCTGAGTCTGCGTCTGCGCCGGTGTTTGCGTCTGCGTCTGAGTCTGTGTCTGCGTCTGAGTCTGAGTCTGCGTCTGTTCCTGTTCCGCAAGTCCGTTACGACGCATAAGAAGCATCAGCGTTGCCGCTTGTACCGCATCTTGTGCCGGTGTCTGCGTCTGCTCCGGTGCCGAAGTCGGAGACTGTTCCTGTCCGAGTATCTCCTTGACTGTCTTGCCTTCGGCTCTCGCCTTGAAACGGGCGAGTCGCACCTTTGCCTCATCGCTCATAGCATCCGTTTCGAAAGAAGTCTGAACAATGCCCTTGCTCTCAGCGTTCGCTCTAAAGCGAGCAATTCGCTCCTGCTGTGCTGTGCTCTGTCCCATATTTTTCCTCCTGATTATTCGCCGTTAAAAAGCTTCACATATTCTTCGTAGGAATCACATCCTGCAATGACAAAGCTCGGGTTTCCGGCTGCCTTGGCAAGTTCCCACTCGATTCTCGAAAGCAGTCGCTCTGTTCCGCTTACATCGTAATCAACCGCCGCAATTTCAGCATCATGTTTTATTCTTTCAGTCTGCGCATTGGTGTAACCGATATTCGCATTGGTGTAATCGATATCTGCATTGATACTATTGATATTCGCCTGTGCCTGCAACTGTGCCATCAGTGCCTCTTGTGCCGCTGCTTCGGATGCAGCCTGCTGTTGCGCCTTGTACCAGGTCGTATCAATACCCTCGGCTTCAAGAAGACTTGTGTCGCCAACCGTGTTGAATGCGTTGATCGCATTATTCAAGCGTGTTGAATCCTCCTGCTGCTTGTATGCGATTGTGTCAAGCAGATTGTTGTATGCAAAATTCTTGTCAGTGTTATACTGCGAAAGACTATCGAGATACTTCGCCCAATCATTTTCTTCCATCGCCATACCGTATTCAAGCGCATTGACGAGCTTTTGGTACTCATCATCATACTGCTGCGCGGCAAAATTTCTGTCGCTCTCCCACTGCGCAACATCGTTGAGGTATCTGTCATACTCATTCGCTCTCTCCCCCTGTACCGCCGCGAGCTTGTTCTGATTGAGCGTAAACTCGTCAAGCCAGCGGTTGTAGGCCGCATCGTAGAGCTCGGGAAGCTTGTCGGAGAGCTGTGCACCGTAGTAATTGTTTGCCTGCTGTGCCGCTGTAACTGCCGCCGTAGAAGCAACACCGCCTGTGTTTGCCGCAGCCTGTGCAAGCGTGTCTGCCATAGCTCGCTCACCCTCTCTGCGATATTGCTTCGCATATGCCTGATAGTTCGGATCAGTCTTGTAGTCATACGAAAAATCACCGTGATTCACAATAGCGGCAAGAAGCTCATTTGCCGTATCAGAGTAAGAGTCAGTGTAAACCGGCTTCTCGACATCGTATTCAAACGGCGAATAATCGCGAATTGCCTCATACGCAGCCTTGTTCGTGTCACCGTATTGGCTCACATAGCTCGGAGCATCCTCATACGAAAACGAATCGGGAGTCTGAAGAAACGGTAAATACTGGCTTCCGTCCGAACCGCCAACATAACCGCCGACTGATCTGCGGTAATTTTCAGCCTGCGCGTTGTATTGCGCTCTTTCTTCGTCCGTCTTTGCCGAGAGATATCCGAGTTTAGCAGAGACAATACCCATACCAATACTCGGGTCTTGCTTTGC
>CAYSFT010000026.1:0-28743 GCA_964430755.1 uncultured Lachnospiraceae bacterium
ACTTCGTAGCCGTCAGCTGCAACAACATTTGCTGTGAAGCCGTTCTTGATGATGGATACCACTTTGGAAACGGTGATCTCGTCCTCAACATTCTTGAGAAGTGTGATGTCGCCGTCAGCTGCAAGTGCGTCTGCGAGAGTTGCGTAGTATTCGTCGCCAATCTGTGCAACGGAGTTAGCAATTACAACGAGTGCGTCGTATGCTTCTCTTGCTGCGGTGAGTGTCTCGTAGTTGGTAACGAGCGCCTTCTGGTCATCAGTGAGGTCAGCATAAGCTGCTTCTGCTGCTTCGATTGCGTCGCCGTCGTCAAGTGTTACCTCGCCGATTGCATCAATTGCGTCAATAACAATCTGTGCTGCGGCTGCATCTGCTTCTGCCTTTTCTGCTGCTGCAACGAGTGCGTCATATGCGTCTCTTGCTGCGGTAAGAGTTGCGTAGTTTGTAACGAGTGCCTTCTGTGCATCAGTAAGGTCAGCGTATGCTGCTTCAGCTGCAACGATTGCTTCGCCGTCGTCAAGTGTTACCTCGCCGATTGCTTCGATTGCATCAATAACAATCTGTGCTGCTGCTTTGTCTGCTGCTGCCTGTTCTGCGTCTGCAACGAGTGCATCATAGGTTACTCTTGCAGTGGTAAGGGTTTCGTAATTTGTAACGAGTTCCTTCTGTGCATCGGTAAGGTCAGCGTATGCTGCTTCTGCCGCTGCAATTGCGTCGCCGTCATCGAGAGTTACCTCGCCGATTGCGTTGATCAGAACGATAACTGCGTTAGCAGCCTCGAGATCGGGATCGGGCTCGTAAGCTTCGAGCTTCGTAAGCATAATGCCGTCAAAATCAACAGAAATAAGTGCATCCGAAGCCACAAGCTCGATTGCTGTGAGTTCGGTGTCTGCGAACACCTCAAATGTAATCTCGCCTGCTGTCCATTCATCGGTAATAGCTATATCACCTGAACCGATAAGTGCATCATCATTCTTTGCATTCACTGTAAGATTTGCCGCATTTGTGCCGATAACGTCAAACGCACCAAGACGGAAATTACCGTCAATTGCATACTTACCGGGAGTAAGTGTCTTTTCCATTGCACCGGTGATCACTGTATCAGTACCGTCTGTGGGAACTGTGGTGTGATAATATTCCTCGGCGTCAACATAATCAGTCTCAACGGTTGCTGTGTTTTGTACTTCCCATGCGCCTGTACCAACGAGCTCTGTGCCAACGCCGGTGTAGCTTGTTGCGATACCGTCAACAGCACTGTCATCAAACGATTCAACAGCAACGAGAGAGATGCTTGCAATGTCAAAGGGAACGATGTTGTCAGCGCCCGAGAACGGCTCTATAGAGATTATGAACTGATCGGAGGCCTCTGCAAGATTGAAGAATATTACATAAGTCTTCCATTCGGGAGTGAGCTGTGCACAGTTTGCATAGGTGTATTCAAAATACTCGGCATTACGAACAAATGTGTCGATCTTAACGCTCGGATCGGGCATATAGAACGCACCGCTTCCGTATTTGTAATTGTTGCCGGATGATGTTGCAACTGCCGCCTTAAGCTGTCCCCAGTTAGAAAGCTCCACACTCTGCCAGCCGCCGTTTTTCTTTATACGGAAGATTCCACCGATCCCAATGTCCATATGCTTTTCGGATTCATTCTCTGCGGCAGGATTGAACATTGCATCGTCAGAGCGCATAACGAGCGTCAGCATATAGCTTCCCGCAGGCATCTCGCGTAAACCGTTAAGGCTGCCCGAATTGTATCTGACCGCATCTTCGCCCGGTGTCAGATCGGAAACGTGAACGTAACCCTCGGTTTCTGCATCGTGGTATGTAACGTCACCGTTTGCAACTGTCCAATCTTCAACAACGTCATAATCCTCTGTCTTGTCAATCTGGATACCGACGAAATCAAGCGAAACAAGCTCGTCTGCAACAGAAAGCTCGATATCGGAGAGTGTGGTAGCCTTGTAAACGTCGATCTCGACCGACGCTTCTGTCCATTCGTCTGTGATGGTTACATCAGCAGAGTCGATAACTGCCGCACCGTCCTTTGCCGCGATTGTGAGAGTGGATGTGGTGTCGCCTGCCACCTCAAATGCGCCGAGACGGTATTTGCCGCTTATTGTGTACTTACCGGGTGTGAGAGTCTTATTGAAAGCGCCCGAAACAACTGTGTCAGCACCGCTTGTGGGAACGTCGGAATGATAGTATTCCTCGGCGTTAACATAATTCATCTCAACCGTTGCACCATTCTGTGCAAGCCATGCAGAGTCGGACGCGCCGGTAAGCTCGGGTGAGAGTTCTGCATCAACGTAGCTTGTCGCAATACCGTCAACTACGCTGTCGTCAAACGACTCAACACGCTCAACGGAGAGTCCTGCAACATCGAAGGGAACGATATCCTCTTCGCCGCCGAACGAGGAGAAGTCAACATAGAACTTATACGCCTCAGCCGCGGTGTTGACGAACATTGTATATTCGCGCCATTCGGGAGTGAGACGGATGCAGCTGCCGTAAGTATACTTGAAATAGTCTGCATTTCTTACAAAGGTATCGATCTTGGTGTCTGCATCGGTGGTGTCAATTGCATCCGGCCAATAGAATGCACCGTTTGCATAGCCGGAGGACGCCGACTTGAGCTGTCCCCAGTTGGAGATCTCGAACTGTCCCGAGCCGCCTCCCTTATAAGCCGCAATGAAATCCACTGCTAAGTCCATGTTACCTGCGGCAAGAGTTGTGTCAGTTTCTGCGAAAACTGCAGGAGACATACGCATCATCATTGTGATCTTGTAGCTTCCTGCAGGCATGATTCTGCCGCCCGTGTTAACGATTCCCGAGTCATATCTAAGTGCTTTTGCATCTGCTGTAAGACCGGAAACATGAATGTAGCTCTCAGTTTCTGCCTCGTGGTATGTGACGTCATCGCCACTTGCCTGTGTCCATGCGGACTCACCGAGTTGGGTTTCTGCATCTGCCTCGGTTGCAGATGTGCTCAGCGGGAAACTCGAGCTAACGAGCATCGCCGCGAGGAGCATTGATAGAATTCGCCTTTTTTTCATTGGTAGATCCTCCATTATTTTTTTACAGCCGAAGCTGTTTTTTTATAAATTTGATTTAACGTAAACATCCATATATGTTATCGTTGCTTCCGT
Source organism: uncultured Lachnospiraceae bacterium (assembly GCA_964430755.1). GTDB lineage: Bacteria > Bacillota > Clostridia > Oscillospirales > CAG-272 > Flemingiibacterium. The sequence goes on from CAYSFT010000026.1 coordinate 3,150, forward strand.
TTCTGTCAGAACGCTGACGCCGAGAGTGAAACAGCTTGCCTCACTCGGCAGCTTATAGATAAGAAGCTCCCCACCGGGATTCCAACGCTCATCCGTTTCTTTGCCGATATATTCGGTACGGCAGTCGTTCACGAACACCTTCGGCGGCTCTGTGAAGGTCTTGTCCGTATAATCACAGCAAAGCCTCAGAGTAAGCTCGCTTCCCTCTTTTATTTCGCCGAGAGAAAACTTGAAGCGTCCCCGTCCATTAAATGTGAATGGAAGCTGACTTGCCGCACGGTTCTCTTTAGAGGGAGTACGGGCGATCATCCACGGCGGCAGATGATCCTTCGGTGTTAAAATGTAACGCTTGTCAAGATTTTTAACCGTGTCATCATCACCGATAGTATTAATCGCCGTATAATATCCCGGTCTGTCCTGAACATTTATCTCGGACTCATCCATAATAACGCCGAGACTCTTGTCGAAATGCTCATAAAGACGGCTTCTGAAATAGTTGTGGAAATAAATCTTGTCTGCGCCCTGCGAATAGAAGTTATTTGCCGCAGCCGCAAATGTCGCAAGTGTGGGATGAAGCACCGGTGGAGCTAAAATCGGGTGAATATTCTTTTCAAGTCCCGGCGCAAGAACCACGCCGTATGGTTTTAGCATCGTGTGCCAGAGCTTTACGGGAATGTCATTATCGACAGAGCCGAACCGTGGAGCAGGAGTTACCATATCAATAAGTCCCTCTTGAACCCACTGCATAACGTCAAAACCGTAAGCAAGACATATCTCGGGCGATGCCGCAACCCTTGCCGCAATTTTAAGCTCATGTCCATACTGCTTTTCATATTTTTTGACAATGGCATAGACGTCACGGACGAACTGATTCATTATCTCAATGCCGTCATATTCCTCGCCGTATGCGAAAACCGTAAGCTCGCGCTGAAAATCAAGCTCGATGCCATAGCAGTCGTAACGTCCGAGCGCCTCATCGATCACAGAGAGCATATGTTCACGTACAAGCTCACAGCCGTAATCGTATATCTTATCGGAATTACTCTGCATAAGCTCGGGACAGTTCTTTACTCGGCGAAGCTCGGGATGCTCGTTGTAAAAGGTTGAAAACAGATGAGAATCCGCCTTTCCTCTCTCATGCATATCGTTCATTCGGAATGATATCCAGTGGTTGATGCCGATCTTTTTGAATTCCTCATTCATTATGGCAACGTGGTCAACGCCGAGAACGTCGAACACCTGATGTGCTCCGAGTAGTGTGTGGTTATCTGTATCGGGATTTCTGTGATATTGGTCAACAAGACTCGTACACACCCTTGAGGGATAAACCGTTGTCGTACAGTAAACGCAGGTCACATAATCGGTTATATGCGTTCCCTCAAGCTCGTGAACGAAATGAATAATATCGTCAACCGTGCACCGCTCAGGATCAAGACCGATACCCTTGAGTATTCCGTCCGAATCCTGATTTATAATAATGCCTTTTAACATTGTGTCACCTTGTATGCTTTAATGAACTGCTTTGACAAATACCTCTGCGTAGTCAACTGTAAACTTATAGCTTGAAAGAACCTCAAACACAATACGTCCGTCGTTCTTTACCTCTTCGGGCACCTTATAGCAGAGCATCTTATAATCACTCATTGCTATGGTTGACTCAAATCCGATAAACTCAGCCTCAACGGAATTGATATATACCGTCGGAGGATTTTCGGCATGGAAGCCGTTCCACTCGGAGCTTGTGAATTTGAGAATAGCATCTGCAGACTCGGGTACGTCACCGACTGCGATTGTGAACTGAACGAGCTGATTTCTGAGAACTTCCTTGGGAAGCTGTGTGTTGTCCTGAACCCAGGTCTGGTGAGTATCGTTGAAGGTGATGAGATGACGGCGATTGAAGGTCATAACCTTGTCATACGAGCCAAGCGAGGTGAGTACATTCCAATATCCCTGCGGAGAGGTTACGCTGTAAAGCGTGGTGTTTGTTGAAACGTGCTCAACGGGAGTCATGTCGTAGAAGTAGTTATATACATAAATCTTATCTGCTCCCTGCGAATAGTAGTTTGCCGCACAAGCTGCCATTGTGTCAAGAGTGTATCTCTTTTCACCAAACATACTGGGGTGATCACGGTACGGAGCATAGAACTGCTCAATGCCGGCAGCAAGCTCAACATTGTGGGGACCGAGAATAGACTTCCAGAGTCTTATCGGCATATCGAAGTCAGTTGTAAGGAATCGACCTGTAGGGTTGACGAGGTCAACTATTCCCTCCGCTGCCCATGTTATAACATCAAGACCAAAGTCATAACAGGTCACGGGGTCGGATGCCACACGGACGCCGATCTTTATCTCATGACCGTACTTTTCCTCGTAAATTGCAACAAGGTCATCAACCTCACGCATGAATTCATTGAGGATATCAAGTCCTTTGTAAGCACCGCCAATGTGGAAAAGGGTAATTTCTCTCATGAAGTCAAGCTCGATGCCGTAGCAATCGTAGCGGCTGAGAGCTTCATTTATCTTGCCGAGGAAATAGTCGCGTACCTCTCTGTGTGTATAGTCAAAAGCATAAGCTGTCCCCAGTTGGAAATTATGAAGTCTTTCGTTCCGCCTTGTTTATATGTCGGCAGGAAGTTGACAGTCAGGTCCATGTTTCCGGTTGCAAGTGCTTCGCTTGCTCCATCAAATGATGCAAGAGCAGAACGCATTTTCATTGTAAGCTTATAGCTTCCCGCAGGCATACTTACAGATCCCGATTTATAAAGAGCAACAAGGGTGTCGGGCTGCAGGTTATAAACGCTGTTGTATTCTCCGTCGTCGCCAATTTCTTCAACGGTCAGCTCTTCATCGGGCGGCGGAATGATCTCGGTAAGCGAAATATCGGCAAAGTCAAAAGCCACAAGCTCGCCCGAAACTCTTAATTCAACCTCTTCAAGTTCAATTTCCTCGTCAAGCTCAAATTCGAGATAGTTCTCTGTCCATCCGTTTGTGAGGTCAACAGTGAACGAAGTGATATCCGCGGTTGCGTTCTTTGCAGCAACTTCAAGGGTTGCTGAATTATTGCCTGCAAAGTCAAATTCGCTAAGGCGGAAGTTACCGCTTAAAGCATATTTGCCGGGTGTGAGTGTTGCAGACTTGGCAACGTTGATAACGGTATCAGTACCGCTTGTCGGGATGTCTGCATGATAATTAGGATGCAGGCTCTTTACAGTTAACCGTAACAGAAGAATTATTCTGTGCGATCCATTCGGAATCAGGCGCACCCGTAAGCTCGGGAGCATCATCGATCGCAACATAGCTTGTTGCAATACCGTCAACCGCGCTGTCGTCGAACGACGCAACACGTACTACTGATATATCGCCTACATCGAAAGGAACGATGTTGTCATCGCCGCTGGCAGAACGGAAACTGATAACAAACTTTTTCGCTTCCGCAGTAGTATTTACAAACATAACATATTCGCGCCATTCAGGGGTAAGAAGAATGGAAGAGCCATGATTATACTTAAAGTGCGAATCATTTCTTGCGAATATATCTATCTTCGTATCAGGATCGGATGTATCGATCGGATCCGGCCAATAAAATGCACCGTTTGCATAGCCGGCAGACGCTGACTTGATCTGTCCCCAGTTTGAGATCTCGAAGCTTGCTGTTCCTCCGCTTTTATAGGAAACGCCAAAGGAAACTCCCATATCCATGTGTGAACTGCCCCAAGCGTGGTGTCTGTTTCTTCAAACGTCGCGGGAACACTGCGGAGCATCATGGAAATCTTGTAGCTTCCGGCAGGCATGCTTCCGGTGTTTACAGTACCCGAGGAATATTCGGCTGCCGTTACATACGGTTCGAGACCCGAAATATGAACGTAGGTGTTCTCCTCGCCGGTGATTTCGGTGATAGCGTCACCGCTTTCCTGCGCCCATGAAACACCGTCGAGCAAATTCTCGCCCCGTATTTCGGGAACCTGCACAGGTTCATCGGCATACGCAACAAACGGCAAGCACGATACCGTAAGTGCTGCCGCAAGGAGCATTGACAAAATCCGTTTTTTCTTCATAAAAGTGTACCTGCATTTTATAACTCGATCACTCTCGGTTTTTTGCATCACTAACGATAAATCAACGAAAGAAGCAATATACTATAATATATGAGGTAAAATTCCATAATACTTCCTCAAAATACCGTATTTGCCTACGGTTAGTATAGCATAGAAACACCCTCGTGTCAATACTTTTTACCGTTTTTTTGAGTGTAAAATCACAATTTACAGTTAAATTTTAGTCATTTTTTGTCAAACATTTGCCATTTTACCCCAATTATTATAGAATTGTACCCCATCCTCGTTTCGCGCAGATTTGTCCGACATAAAGCAAAAAAACCGACACCACTCAAAAAGCGATGTCAGTTCATTGACCGATTTTTATTTTTCACTTAATCTCTTAAAGAAACCTCTTTAATATGCATTCAAAAGCCCCAACGATATGTGTATATCCCACCCGTAAGCTTATCGGACAGGGTTTCGGTTACGGGTCCAACATAAAGTCCACCGTTTCCAGTGATTTTACCACTCATGGTACCAGCAGTACAAAAAAGCCCACGGCAGACGCATTAAACTGCCATGGGCGGAGGAAATGAAGAATAGTGAAAAAAGCGCCGGTCAAAACCACCGTCCGGCAAACATACCGAAATATATAACAATATACTGCTTCACTGCGCACGTGGCGATAAAACTCCAAATGCGAAGGAAGCAGTATATTTTTTATAGGTATTCCGGAACTCCATCGGAGAAATACCGTATTCCTTTTTAAAAACCCTGTTGAAATGGCTTAAATTCTGAAATCCGCTGTCGAAACAAAAACCATCGGTTCAGATTCATTTAAAGCCACAGGAATCAAAATAAATCAAACGCCCGAATTCTTCCTGTATTCACGCGGCGAGACTCCCATGTACTTTTTAAAAACACGTGTGAAATAATGTGAGCTGTCGAAGCCGACACTGAGCGCCACATCGGTGATACTCTTATCTGTCGTTTTCAAAAACACCGCCGCCTTTTGGGCACGCCTGCTGTTTATATAGTCGATCGGCGTTTGACCGGTCGCTTTTTTGAAAATGTTACAGAAATACTGCTCGGTCAGATGAAACTCCTCCGCAAGTGAGCTTGTTGTCATGTGCGTATGGTAGTTTTGGGATATGTGCATAACGATCTCGTTCATGGTTTTGAGCTTGTTTCTGCGCATCTGCGTCGCACTGTCGGATAATAAGTCCGTCACGTGGTTTCTTATAAGATACGCTATGAGCGAATATGCAATACTCTTCACCTCAATATCGTATGCCGGCTCACGCGCTTCCCAAACCCCGACTATTTTTTCAATATACTCTCTTATCTGTTCATCGCCTTGTATGTAAGGCTTGAAAATATAGTTGTCAAATTCAACGTCGGAAAAGAACTGCGGCGATATCTGAAGGCATATATGATGGTGATTTACAGAATCTCCGGCTATTGAATGAAGCTCGTTCGAGTTTACAATAAAAAAATCTCCCGGTCTCGCCGTATATCTTTCACTGCCACAGACAAGGTCGGCTTCACCGCTGATAAAGTACATCACTTCAAAATATTCATGCCAATGAAGCAGTGCACCGGCTTTGTGATTTGACAATACCCTGACCTGAAATCCCCGTTCGGGCGTCATTACATTTTGATATAAATATTTTTCTTCTTCCATGATCATCCTCCGTTTTTCACCGAAAAGCTTCCTTAATTAATAAATTTCAAGCAGCTTTGCACGGTAAACATTGCATTTTAAGCGACGCTTGATATCAAATTAAAATTGTGCCTATTTTTCGTTAAATTTGTTGTATACATCGATTAAAATATATTGTACAATATAATTGAGTTAATGTCAATAGGATTTTACGCCAAACTCAATTTTCTCCGAAAAATCTGCACAAATACAGTTAAAATGCCGATTATTCGGTTCGTCATGATGCTTCTCGGGGAATTAAACGGAAAAACAGCAAAATATTAACTTTGTATACTTTATATTCCACGCAAAAATATAAAAATCCATGAATTTACAAAAAATGAAAATATTTCTCTTTAGCCCAAGTACATCATTACCGTTATAAATAACATGATATCATCGCGAGGCATAACGCGATCATATAAAAATTTTAAAAAGGAGCAAAAGAAATGGCAAAAAGACGATTTTTATCCTTTCTGTTAGCGGCAGCACTTGTAACATCAAGTCTCCCTCTGACAGCAGCTGCAGCTGACGAAGCCGCGGCTCACACCTACACCGAAGCTGCAGATTTCGCAGTGAGCGGTTATGAAGGTGCAGTCACCGTTGTGACACAGAAGCACCTGAAACCTACATCCGCGTCACCGGACGCGACAACGGTGAGGATGGCATATACTACTATGACACACTCACTGCTTACGATTCGACAAAAACCTACACAGTAAGCTTCGACATCCGTACAGATGAGTATGTTGTAAGCAGTGACAGTGCTATCGCTGCTTACCCTGCAACATACCGCATTATGTCTAACGGTATGTGGACCACACAGCTTGACGGCGGTCTCAAGCTGACATCCTCCTGGGTAACCAAGGCATACGATGTCACAAACTTCAACGGTAAAATTTTCTTCAGAGGCGATTGGCACGGAGTTACCGTCGCACCTTTTGATGTAAAGAACCTTACCATCGTTGAAAAAGGTACAACCGAAAACCTCGCTGCAAATGTGTATGGACTTTACACAGCCGAAAACGGTGCAGGCTGGGAATGTATCAGGATGTCAAGAGCGGTTGCGGCAAGACCGTTTCAATTGCACAGCCGGATGACAGCGCATATATTGCAATCCCGGCAGGCGAAAACGCAACTGAATTCACACTTGTTGATGACACCGTACTCGAAGCGGGTAAGTACATCATAAGCGGTGAGCTTAAAGTTGACAGCGTTATTGATTTTAACAAGTACACTTTCAACAGCGGTCTCGCAGCTGACGGAAATCTCAGAACTCTCACCGTAACCGCAGGCGACGATACAGCCGCAGGTGCAGTGGATTATGAAAACTGGAGCGAAACCGAGATAGTTCTCAATCTTACAGCTCCTATCGCAGCAAGCGAGCTTGTTTTCACTCTCAATGATGCCATAGAACTTGGCGTGAAGAACCTTTCGATCGAGTATGCAGGTGTCACCGATAACGCACAGGCGTTCATCGACGCTACCAACGCAATCGGCGAAAATCCCGCAGAATCAGGCGCGGCTGTATCTGCTGCAGCTGATGCTTATGCGGCACTCACTGCAGGTGAGCAGGCTATGGTTAGTGAATATTATGCCGTATTCGCTGAAGCCAAGGCCGCATATAACGCAGCTCTCGGAATTGACTGGACGAGCGCAAACGGAAAGGTAATTCTTGCAGTTGACGATGTAAACGGCGACGAGGAAACAAACGATTTCGTTCACGTTTACAACAGAAACGTCGGTGACAACGGCGTCGTTCGTTACAGAAACGACAATGTTCAGGTAACCGCAGGCGAAAAGTATCAGATCAGCTTCCGTGTTCGCAACAGCGTTCCTTATGTCAACGCTCCTGCATCCGGATTCTTCCACACTACCATAAGAGCAGGTATGAGACACAACGATATCTGGTCTGCGACATTCTGGAATACTAATCAGCCTAACCCTGACACATGGACAGAGGTTACAGCTGAATACACAAATGCTCATACCGGCTATCTCTCCATATTCTTCTACTATGGCGGAAATGCCAAGTCCGTCGCATCCTTTGACGTTGACGACCTCTCTGTAAGAAAGATCGTTGACGGCGTTGTATCTGACGAGGAGCTTGCGATTGACAGCGAATTCCTCTATGATGAGTATGAGGGCACAGGTTGGGAAGTCTGGAGTATTTATCCCGGCGCAACCAAGGTTATGATCGACACCGAAAGCGTATACTACACCGCCGGTGTTAATACAGACAAGGGTACCAACGGCATTATATATAATAATGATGAAACCCTTGAGCGCGGCAACAACCTTATCACCGGTAAATTCCGTCTCTCCAATGTTGACTATGAAAAGATAACCTTCGTCGGAACAAGCAGTACGATTGAAAACAACTTCAACAAGGCAGAGCTTTCCGCAACTGTTGGTGACACTGCTCTTCTGACAGACAGCGGTGCAAACGCTGCAGAGATTACAACCGAGTGGACAACCGCTTCGTTTGTTATTCCTGCTTCCATCACCTCGGCTGACGGTCTTGAGTTTACTCTGACCGATGCAATTAACGGTGATGCACTCTCTCTTGATTTCAAGGATATTGAAATCACTTCTCTCGGCGATGACTATGATCCCGATGCAGAAGCGGCATATATTGTTGAAACAATGATTGCTGAGCTTCCTTCACTTGACGTTATAACCGTTCACGACAAGGAAGCAGTTGATGCCGCAAGAGCGGCTTAGGCTGATTTCCGTAACAATATAAAGGAGAATCTGTAAATATGAAAAAGAAAATTTTATCGGCTGTTCTTTCTGCTCTGATGGCAGCACAACTCTTCACGGCAATGGGAACGGCAACAGCTGCGGCAAGCAGCGATTGGACTCCTCCGCTCTCAATTCCGAGAGAGGATATACCCGAGGGCGACCTCATAAAGAACGGTCACTTCACCAATGCCGGCGTTACAAGAAACTTTACCACAAACGATAAGGTGCTTGAGCACAAAACCGATGCAAACGGCGGTTACATTGAGGTTTCGTACATCAATCAGGTTTACGACGGCGTATGGTTCTACCCCGGAAGCACTATTGAAGCCGGAAAATATAAGTTCACCGGTTACTTCAGAACCGCCAAGGAAGCGGAGATCTCAATGCTTCAGCTCGTGTTCTATTGCAAGCAGGAGATCGCTCCCGGCTATTACGGCGATGCTTATTACAACGCCTACCGTCCGTACGTATATATCGGCAACGAGTGGACAAAGGTTGAATTTTACATTGAGCTTGACGGTGTCCTCGACTATATAAGATTCCGCGGCGGCCCTTACCAGGAATGCTTCCAGGATTTCTGTCTCGACAATATTTCGATAGTTCCCGTTGATGAAATTCCCGAGGACTTCACGCCAAAGCTCGGCAACAATCTCGGTCTTGCCCCCGAAAAATATGCACAGGCATACCTTACATCAATGCAGGATTCATGGAAATACAAGGAATACGATCCCGACCTTGAATCGCAGTATGAGGTTGGCGGCATTATCGTAAACTACGATATAACGCAGTATCTTTCAACCTTCGCAAGCAACAATTACACTGAAAAGGACATCATAAACACCGCGCTCCAATATGAGGGCACGCAGGTTACAGACATTATGATCAATGTCGCTTCACAGGGTGTAGTTTGCTACCCGTCTGCAGAATTTGAAGATTATGCCGAAAAATACGATATCACCGAAATCGACGGCGAGCCGACAAAATTCCAGGATGTTTTACACATTAAGGGTGCTCACGAAATGTATGACGTTCAGGGCACAGACTGGGTTGGTCTTTGGACTGAATATTTACCGACCATCGGCATTAACCCGTGGCTTTCGTTCCGTATGAACGACATGCACACCCTTGCCGAAACAATCAAAAACGGCAGAAACAGTCTTCTTGCTCGTTTCTACTATGATAATCCCCAGTTTTACCGCGTAAAGCATCACGGAAGTACCTCGGTAAACAGCGACTATGTTCTTGATTACACATACGACGAAACCCGTGAGATGATGCTTCGCATGATAAACGACGCGCTCAATAACTACGACTGCTACAGTATTGAGCTTGACTATCAGCGTGAGATTTTTGTGTTCGGTATCGGCGGCGAGTACAGAGGTCTTGACATTCTCAATCAGTTCATGCGTGACGTTGACGATGTCGTAAAGGTTTATGAGGAAAAGTACGGTCACGACATAAAGATCGGCGTTCGTGTTGCCGCAGATATCCGGACCTGCTATGACTTCGGACATGACGTTATCACCTGGGCAGCCGAGGATATTGTCGACCTTTTCATCCCGACAGGCCGTTGGGCATCCTCCGTTTTCGACACTCCGACAAGAATCTGGGTTACAACAATGGCTCCCTACGATGTTGAGATCGCTCCCTGTCTTGAAGCTGCTATGAGAAACTACGAATCAGGCATCTCCTACGACAGAAGCTTCACCCTCTCAACAGCCTTTGCGGCAAACGCATTCTCGCAGGGGGCAGACAAAATCGCGCTCTATAACTATCAGCCCTGCGCTTCCGACTGGCTCGGTACTGCCAAAAAGCTTTCCTATAACAGCGATGTCTGGGGGCACACCAACGGGATCGGCGCATGGAACTACCTCACGACCATCGGCTCTTACGATAAGGTTATGACCGTTGACCGCAGACACGTTCTCGGTTGGAACGACACCATGCAGATCTGGCATAATGACAGAAACAATCAGCAGTTTCCGAAGGCCGTAGCTGAAAACGCTTACGCAACCATCAAGATCCCGATTGGCGACGTTGCCGAGGGCTCGACACTGACCTTAAAGTTCTCGTATGATAATGAGGCAGTTCTCGAGAGCCTCCCGGTTGTATACGCAAACTCGAAGCTCTGTACATACGTTGGAACAGAGGTCTGCAAGGGCGGTGCAACAACCGATAAGCTTCTATGCTATGAGATTCCGTTGGAAGCACACGACGACGGTCAGATCGTCGCAGAGATCCTTTCCGAAAACGCATTCACAGTAAAGCACGCAGAGGTTTACATCGCAGTAGCACCTCACTAAGCATAATAATGCACGGGGTCACAAAACGGCTCCGTGCAAAAGTATATTTTCAAATTGATTTTCAGGAGAAAAAGCAATGAAAAAAGGTGTAATTATCAATTCGGACTGTGACGGCGTTCTCTGGTATATCGGCAGAGATGACGCACTTCCCACCACCGCGCAGGATATCATCGACTTTGCAAAGGATTTCGCCGGCTCGGGCGTTACCGACTATTTTATCAACGTCGCAGGCGACAGACTCGCTTTCCCGTCCGACAAGTATGAGGATATCCTCGATAAATATCATCAGAAGATCGAAAACGGCGAGCCGGTTGATTATACGAACAGTGTAATTTTCAAGAGCGCACATATCGTTTATGAGGAGCTTGGACTTGATCCAAATGCATTAATGATACAGGGATTCCGTGAGGCAGGCATCAATCCTTGGCTTTCCTTCCGTATGAACGACTTTCATGAGCGCCTTCCGGAAATAAAAACCTCCGGTTGCTTCAGCAATTTCTACCATGAGCATCCCGAATATTACCTCTCCCATCTTCCGCCGAGATTCGCCGCTACATTCCGTGATCGAGCATACAACTATGCAATGGACGGCGTACGCGAGCATTATCTCGGACTTATTGAAGAATCGCTTGAGCGTTACGACTGCTTTGGTATCGAGCTCGACTTCCAACGCGAGGTGTGTCTCTTCCCTTACGGAATGGAATATGACGGCGTTGAAATAATGAACGGCTTCATGAGAAAGGTTAAGGAGCTTCTTGAAAAGTTCGAAGCGAAATACGGGCATGAACTCAAATGTGCAGTCCGCGTGCCGTCCGAGATACAGACCTGCTTCGATTTCGGCATGGACGTTGTACAGTGGGTACGTGAAGGACTCGTAAATGTTGTCATCCCCACTTCGCGCTGGGCAACGACCGACTTTGATATTCCCGTAAAGCTTTGGGCAAATCTTGTAAAGCCGTTTGGTGCCATTCTTGCTCCCGGCGTTGAATACAGGATCATGCCGTGCGATAACAGCAAGATGGTTACACATAACCTCGAAACCTTTGCAGCATTTGCATCTAACGCATATGCCCAGGGTGCAGACAGAATTTACTACTACAACTTCTTCCGAACCAATCTGCATGATCGCTTTAACAAGACGACAGATTACGACACAGATCCGACAAAGCCGATCCAAAACCTCGATATTTACTGGTCATTCATCAATATTACGGCAGACCCCGAGCTCGTTCAGAGGGTAAATCGCCGTCATATTGTAAGCTTCAAGGATAGATTTGCTCCGTGGGAACGGATATATCCTGCATTACAGATCCCTGCCGTGATAGACAGAACCTGCGGATTCAAGCTGTTCCTCGGCGACATTCCCGAGAATGCGGAGCTTACGCTTAAAATCGGAGTTAAGGAAACCGAAGAGGCAATCGCAAATCCGCCTTGGATCTTCGTTAACGAATGTGAATGTCCGTATATCGGCACGTTTGACGATGACAGATTTGCAAAAGGAACAGTACTCTGTTATCAGATTCCCAAGGAAGCACATTCAAAAATGATCTGTCCACGTGTCGGCGTTACAGAAAAAACCGAGATAAGGTACGTTGAAGTATATGTAAAGGTTAAGTAATAACGAAAGGAAAACCGTACGAAAAAGAAAATTGTTTCACTTATGCTTATCGCCGCCATGCTGACATCCCTTGCGGCTTGCGGCGGCGATGAGGACAGCGACAGCAATAAAGACAGCAACTCAACAGGCACCGAGGTGTATGAAGCCACCGGTATCGAAAAAACGAACTACGAGCTGCCATTTAAAATTTTAGCTCCCGAATGGGGAATGTATCAGAGATACTTCTTTTCAGATGATGCAGGAACCGATGCCATGACAAAGGCACTTTACGAGCGTGAAATTTCCGTTGAAGATCATCTCGGTATTGATATGTCATACGTTATCAAGGGTACGATCGAAAACATACCGACTGAAATGCAGCAGATGGTCATGACCGGTGACGATACATATCAGCTCGTTCTGACACACTGCATCAGGGGACTTTCGCAGATGGTCGTTGAGGATCTTCTTTACGATTTCAACGATTTTGAATATGTCGATATGACCAAGGAATGGTGGAACGAAGCAGGCAATGCGGCACTTGAGGTTAACGGCCACCGTTATCTTACGGTTTCCGACTATATGCTCGCCGATCCGAACGCAATTCTCGTCAATCTCGATATCCTTGACGAATATAACCTCGAGGATCCCTATCAGCTTGTACGTGACGGTAATTGGACGATCGACAAGATGATGGAAATGATGAGCGCTGTAACAACCGACGACGGAAACGGTAAATGGGATCATAACGACATCTACGGCCTCACAACTGCCGACGACTGGTTTACAAACAGCTTCATCTTCTCAAGCGGAGTTAACCTTGTAAACCGTAATGCAAACGGCGAATTTGTTTTCGCATTCGACAGTGAGCGTGCATACACGATGGTTGAAAAGCTTGATCAGCTTCTCATGGGTCCAGATACTTATGTATATCCCAGCCAAAACGGTCTATCCGGTGAAGAACACTTGGCTGATGACACATATGTCGATCTCTCCAAGGGACGCTCACTTTTCAATGTAGCATCGGTTCAGCAGCTTTATCTTTACCGTGACATTGACATTGATTTCGGCGTACTTCCCTATCCCAAGCTTGACGAAACGCAGGACGGCTACACTACAAACGACTGGTCGGGACTCATGTGCGCTCCGAAGACCGTCGGAAACTCCGAGATGGTTGGTAAAGCAATTGAGCTTCTCTCATATTTCAGCGAAGACGTAAGATATGCTTACTACGAAATCATGCTCGGCGAAAAGCTGACACGTGATCCCGAGTCAAAGGAGATGCTCGACATCATCTTCGACGGTATCATCTTCGATCCGGGCGTTGCATACTTCGGTCTTAACGACAATATGAGAAAGTTCTTCTATCTTGGCGAAAATGTCATCTTCCCCGGAAAGGGCAGCAGAAGATTCGCATCTCACATTGCTTCCTCAAAGCCTGCTGTTGAGGCAACCATCGAGGAGTTCAACGATGAAATTGCACAGTAAAGATAGCTGCTTTTAATAACACAGAACGGTATAGATGTAAATCGGTTTTCAAAAACCGCAGAAAGTTGGGAACTTTCATCTCACACAGGTGGTTAAAGTACTGTTTCCACCGATGTTTCAAACGGACTTGAGCTATCTGAGCACTTAAAGTTACCAATACACAAAAAAGCAATACGCCACTCGGCAAGTGAAAAACTTTGCTAAGTGGCGTATTTTTGTTATTTTACGTTTTCACGGAGGCGAGCATATGGATGTAGTCGGCATCACAGACTTGATGACTGTAACACCTGCATCAATCAATGGAAATAGTTATAGCTCGAAGCACCGAACTTAACAATCGTATCAACAGTCGCGCCAAGGCTTGCGGCGTTACGGTTTGCGTAAGATTCAACACTGTCGGAAGCGGATGCAAGTGCCACGTCATCTGCATTGTAAACGGTACAGCTTACAACGCTTCTGAAATCTGCAACTGCCATTCCGGTGATCGAAACCTGACAAAGTGTTGAACTGTACTTGATGAAGTCAGCTCCCTCGACACGTATACTCTTTACGTTTCCGTAATGATCAGTGTAGGTTGCAATTGCATAAAGCGAACTGTAATCCGTGCCTACTGCGCTGTTGTTGAACACGAGGTCGAGCTGAATTTCGCCTGCAAGGGTGAGCGTACTGCCTGCATAACCCGTTCCGGATACTCTGTTGTTGACTGTTTCAACAGATGCAGTCGCCCATGCCTGATGTGCTTCGGTGAGGTTACGGTTTGCAAGGTTTATTGCATCGTAGTTAAACTGCAGCTGCGCCGCCGCACCGTAATTGAGCATATCGACATATACTGTGCGAAGCTTCTTGTTGCTTGCCGCGTTGCCGTTAAGCATACGTATTGCATAAGTCTCGATGCTGTCGCTCTTTTCGTTGGTGAGCGGTTGACCGTCTGCGTTATAGAACACTGCAGTTACAACATCGTTCATCTGCTTAGCCGCCATACCCGTGAACTTCGCGGTGTAGATTGTACCGCTGTACTTCGTCCACTCGGACTGCGGAACGGTCACGGTTTCGGACGGACGACCGTCTGCGTAAACGATTGTAAATTCGGCGTAGTTGTCAGTACCGGTAAGCTTTGCGGTGTCAACTGCGAAGTCAAGGGATAGACTTGCGCCGAGTGTCATCGCCACGCCGGAGAGGTCGAAGGGGGCGGGGGCTGTGGCTTTCACTTCAACAATACAGGTTGCAATTTCACCACTATCTGCTGTTGTTACTGTTATCGTTGCTATGCCGGGGGTCTTTGCTGTAACAACACCAGACGATGATACTGTCGCAACCATTGTATCTGATGAAGTCCACGTTACAGCTTGGTTTGTTGCATTAGACGGTGATACTGTCGCTATAAGCGATTCGGTTGCGCCAACATTTAGAGTGGTCGAAGTTTTATTTAGCGAAATTCCTGTAGTAGGAATAGGAAGTACCTCCACACTGCAAACCGCATTTTTCCCGTTGCTGGCAGTTGCCGTTATCAAAGCAGTACCCACACTTACAGGCGTGATTTCTCCGGTTTCACTAACAATAGCAATTCCAGAGTCAGAGCTTTCATAAACTATTGTAGCATCAGTACCATCTATGCAATTAAAAGTTGCAGGATTTTTATATGACTTACGATCAGCAATAGTTAAACTTTCTTTTTCAAAAGACACATACGAATCAAACTCTGCTTGGCTATGATAGGTAAACTCTGCGAAAGTATTCAAAATATGCTGAGTATCTTCATCCGTCCACGAATGGCCGACTCCCAACTTATCAAACACTCCACCAATGATATCGATTTCGGTGATTGACACTTTTACGTTGGCAATATACACATCAAATTGCTCATATCCGGTCGACCATTTATCTATAGCTGCTCGACCATTTACATAAACGATATAGTATTTATAGGCATTGAGATTGTTATTCGCTGCAACTAAATTTGCGAGATCAAATAGGGCTTTCAATTCATTGACAAATTTTTGTGCTTCATCTTTAATGTTGACTATGTTTATTACCCCATTAAATACTGATTCGAACATCTCTATACTACCATCATCGCCAATTAGATCTAATAAAAGCGTACGACAACTTGATTTGACATCGTTTACACATCCATCGACAAGTTCCTGTGAAGGATCAGAGTTTATTTTACTTTCTAAAAACAAAGTCAGATTATCTACTGATGTATCAATGCTTGCTTCGGCATCCCCCATATGCATATTGATTGCTTCAGCAGACTTAATAAGAAACTTCATTTGTGCAAGTTCATATTCATCTGTACCCCTCGGTATCTGGCCAGTTAAATAGTCATATAAATTGTTATCTTCTTTTTCACTTTGTGTAAGTTGGCTCCGAGTTTTATTATACATAAATGCAATAAATGCTTCGGCTTCCTGAGGCGTTAGATACTGAAGATTGCTTGTCATTGCACTATATTGTGGCTCGGACGGTAGATTTTGTGAATCACCTAAAACCTCAATTTGAAATCTTTCCCATGTGGCATCTGCCAGAGAAGAATCTTCGCTAATTACTGTTTTTAGAGGGCGACCATCTTCGTCTGTTGCTTGAACGAATTTCATATTCTTGTGGGAGAGCAAATACTGATACCCTCTATACTCATATATTCTAAAGCATTCCCACTCCTCATAATTATCGGATGTCGTTTGTAAATAATCCCCATCATCGGTAACACTGATGTAGTTTCCCCCCTGCAGTCTGATTCCAACCCAACCGTCCTCTGTCATCGGCGTAACTTCAAATATACTGCAGCCAAAAGATTCATCGGCATAAATTTGAGCATTATTGCGTCCACATATGTATTTTCCGGTTTCTATGGATTTAATCTTGATTTGCTTGCCTGCATATTGTGCAGTGGTATATTCTTCGTATTTTTCCAGATTATTGCGAAGCAACGGTCGTCCTATCGTTGTATCCATTATCCAAACATTCTCAAAATCCCACCCCTCAAAAGATAGTTCACTTGTTACAATCTCACTTCCTTGGTTAGTGGTAAGCAAGCAATTATAGGAATAAAGTCTATATAGATAAATTGTTCCGTAATCGTGACCGCCAAGAATAGATGCAGCTTTTGTCGTATTGGGAGCATACACATCGCCAATATTGTAACAATCTTCCATACTACCGTTATGATAAAAATATCCTGCAATTCCACCTGCGAAATCACCAGTAGAAATTATCTTTCCAGCATTAAAGCATTGTTTGATTAAATGTCTATGATAACCATACCCGACAATTCCTCCTACACGCGATTCTCCAATTACTGTTGCATAATTAGCACAGCCACTTGTTGTATCGGCCAGCAAATATCCTACTATTCCACCAACGTTAGTTTTACCGTTTACAGTGGTATTGACATCCACTGTACATGACGTTATTGTGTGCCAACAAGAGCCAACAATTCCACCTACATAATCAGCTGTTCCTGTAATTTTGCTATTAGTGACTGAGCAGTTAGAAATTGTGATACATTGATTATCGGTGGTTCCAGTTATACCTCCAACATAAGAAGTTCCAGAAATTTCGGAATTTATAACGTGACAATTTTCTAAATTTCCGCTTCCTGGCCAGTCCCACCCACCAATAATTCCTCCAACACAATCCTTACCACTTATTTGGGAATCATATAATTTTAAGTTGCACATTTTTACTCCTCTAGCAAGACCAAAAAGACCGACATATGACCTCCCCGTTGCCATCAAATTAGATATCGAATAATTATTACCATCATAATTTCCATCAAACGGTGCATTAGGATTTCCGATAGGCTCCCACTCTATTCTATTAAGATCAATGTCCGCTATCTGAATAAAATACTTATTTGCATATGTATTACCTTCATTTGTCGTTTTCGCCAAATACGCAAGTTGCGCTCCGTTTGCTATTTGATACGGATCGCTCTCCGTGCCACTTCCGCCTGCGAAAGACGTAGCAATACTACCATCCCAACTATTAATACTGCTAATACTTTCGGCATCTGTAAATGTCTGATAATTCTCTGCCCACACCGTCACCGGCAGCATAGCGACTACCATACAGCACACCAAAATAAAACTAACAATCTTTTTCATCATATATCCTCCAAAGAAAAAATTTACATAATATCGCACAGTAATTATATCACACCGAATCAATATAGTCAACTACCACGCTAAATTTTCTCCAATTTACACAAAGGGTATGAATTTTTCGACATTTTGTTTTATTAACAACAAGACAAAATACAAAAACGCTTGCATGATAGCAAAAATGCAAGCGTTCTTTAGTTAAGTACGGCATTGTAATTCCTAATGATGAAATTATTCCCGACAATTTCAATTCTGCCGAGGCTCTTAAAGTATTGATTGACGACCTCATGTAATAACAAAATCCGCCGATTTTGGCTATATACAACGCTCACGCTTACCAATACACAAAAAAGCAATACGCCACCCGGCAGGACACAACCTTGCTGAGTGGCGTATTCTTATGATTTTATGCGGTTCAGAGTTTGCCTCTGTTTAATTACTGAGCCGGAGCCTCGATGTCAATCGCCATATGGTCAGCAGTGAACCCAAATGGCGAAGTAACCTCAACAACAGCGTATGTCTGACCCTGTGCTTCCACGGGAATCTCATACAGCATTACCTTGTTGCTGGTATAAAGAGTACCGGTTCTCGTAGTAACGGAATCGCCAACTCCGACAAATTCACATGGCTGTGAGTTTACAAATACCGTCGGCGGATTCGAAAGATCTATCGAGGATGTTGAGGATGGGTACGCAATCATAAGCGTAACCGTCGAGCCCTTGGTGATATCACCCATAGGCATTCTGAATGTGTGGTTGACGCCTTCGCTAAACGTATAAGGTATCAATTCATTTCTGTATTGGGGAACCCACGGTGCTTTTGTATCGTTGAATGTCGGGATAAACACACGGTTCATCTGAATAACCTTCTCATATGAGCCGATGGTATTATAGAGAATCCACATTCCTGTGTTACCAAAAAGATTACGGTATGATGAATAGTTTCCGTCACGGGTGATCGATAATGTCTTATCATCCTCGGTCATAGGACCGTCGGAATCGACCACAGTGTTATTATTAAAAACATATATCTTGTCTGCGCCCTGAGAATATGCATTTGCGGCAAAGCCTGCCCACATATCAAGAGTCATACCGCCTGTTGCGGATGCAGAGAGCTCATGTCTTAAATAAGCGACATCGACATTAGCTGCGAGAGTTACGCCGAGAGGCTCTAAAACAGAATCCCAAAGTCTTATCGGAACATCAGTATCTGTGGTTTCAAAGCGTCCGCCGGCTGTAACATGGTCAATAGTTCCCTCCGCTGCCCATGTGAAAACGTCCAGACCAAGCTCATAGCAGGTCATAGGATCAGAAGGTACACGAACGGCAATCTTTATATCGTGACCGTATTTTTCCTCGTATATTGCAACAATGTCATAAACATCACGCATAAACTGATTCAAAATATCAAGACCTTCGTATTCGCCGCCAATATACCAAAGGAATGCCTCACGCTGATAGTCAAGCTCGATACCGTAGCAATCGTAATGGCTGAGCGATTCATTTATAAGCTGCAAAAAGTGCTCGCGGGTTTCGGGATGTGTGTAATCGTAGACCTTATCCATGTAGGATACGTAGTTATGATGCTTAACGCGGTAGAGATGCGGATTCTCATGGAAGAAATTAGACTGAATAACGCTGGTTTCATAATTACGCTCATGCGCATCATTCATACGGAAGGAAAGCCACGGGTTGATACCGATTTCGGGGAAAATTTCACACCAAAGACCGATATAGTCAAGGTGAAGCGTCTCCCAGAGATACTGTGCACCCGTCACCTGATTGAATCCCGTCGAATAGTCAACCGCGATGCCGTTTTCCTCTTTCTGATAATACTTGTCAAGATACGAGGTCCAAATTTTTGACGGATAAGTTGCAAGCTCACTGTTCACGTTGATCATAAAATCAGTCACCTGTGTTCCCTCATACTGCATCGCAAGATCGATTATGTCCTGAGGAGTAACCGTTGTCATGTCTTCAAGTCCTCCGATGCTGTGCATTAATGAGTCGCAGTCATGGTTCAGCATGATGCCGTTAAGCTCAAACTGCTCTGCACTTTCCTCAGTCCAATCGGAGATGCCCGATTTCTTAAGAGTATCCTTAAGTACAGCATCGTGGTCGATCGTCGGAAGACCATAGCTTGTGCGGCCTTCATAGCCTGCAGGAATTTCGTCAACCTTTACCATTGAAAATTCATCCATACAGAAATCCTGAATATACTGCGCATAAGGACCGCCGCAGACTCGGATCTTCTTCATGGTGTCCGGAACCTCAAGGTAATACTCAACCTTTTCCCAATCGTTGCCACAGTTTACATAAACTGACGGACCAATCTGTTCGCCGTAGTCATCGAGGAATTCAACGCGAAGCTGTGTAACTTCATCCTCATAATATGTACGGAAATAACCTGTGAACTTATAAAGTCCCGCTGAATAAGTAACCAGCGATCTCAAAGAAAATCCGAAATAGGCAACTCCGCGGTCGGTTGCGCGAAGATAACCGCCATTATCGTCATATCGCCATTCAAGTCGCATTGCAGGATTATTTATCGGTCTGTAAACCTCCCAGTTCATAAGACACTTGTCTGTATCACATGAGCTGTAAGGCAGACGGTTTCCCGCAGGAAGATTTGTCGGAATAGACAGTGGCTGAACGTAACCGGTGTCTTTGGGTTCACCGGTGATGCCGGTCACCAGCTTTGCGGCTGTACCAACAGTAAGCAGCTGCAGTGCAAGTGCCGCTGTAAGAATTGATGAAATAAGTTTTATCTTTTTCATACGTATTTCTCCTTTAGACTAACAATCAATCAACGATCTCAATTGTGAGATTATCAACATCAAAATCATAAACATATTCAGGGCGAGGACCGCCGGTGAGACCGAACTTAAGAATACCCTCATACGCTGATGTATAGTAAGACTCAACATGACGCCACTCATTTGTGATGGCATATTCATTGCCAAAGCTATTGAGCGCACCGGATGTAATCGGAATGTCTATAATACCGGAATTACCGATACGGAGATTTGAACGGAGTACGCTTTCCTCACCTTGATGGGAGGTGCGTACATCGTAAGTCACCTTGATTGTATCGCCCTTCTTGACAGACAGCGATGTTGTCAGGAGCATACTTGGGTAAGCCAAGGTTCTGTCGGTGTTACGGATAAAGCCGTTGCCGTTTTCGGTAACATGAGATATCTTACCTGCACCGCTCTCCATTTTGAATCTTAAGGTTGCCATAACCGGATCCTCAAAATCACCGTCGTTGTATTCGCCTGCGTGCTCACCGTAATTAAGCCTTATAACCTTAAAGTTGTCAATATCAAATGGCTTGATATCCTCAGCTGCATTCTGTCCGCCGTTGATACCGAAGCGAAGCTTACCTGTCAGAGAAGCAATGAAGACGGATTCAACATGACGCCATTCATTATTGATCTCATATTCATTACCAAGGTCATTTGATGCTTCACCGATGATGGCAAGGTCAGAGTTTGATGTATTGCTGCCCTCAAAGATATGAGCGCGTGCAGTCATAGTGTCGCCGGGGTTGGAGGTGCGGATATCGTAAGTTATCTTATATGCAACACCCTCAATAATCTTTTCGTCAAGTGTATGATAGATTCCAACCCAGCTGTTAATGCGCTCGGTGTTGCGAAGGAACGAGTTTCCGTCCTCGGTGATCTTCTCAATCTTACCTGCACCGGTTGAGGTTGACCAGTTATCCATGCTTGTTTCGGATTCAAAGTCACCTTTGGTTTCAAGCTCAATATCATATGGGTCTGTTGCAAGGTCGGTGATGGTGAGCTTTCTCATTTCGTAAGGCTGAGTATAGTATGCGTCGGGACCGTTCTTTACCGTGAATGTGATCGGAGTCTTTTCGTTAACCTCAAATGTCACTTCAACAGGTGTCCATTCGTTTGTTGCAAGGAAGAGGAACATCTTTCCTGCAGCATATACGCGAAGAACAGTTTCTTCACCCTCATTTGCAGTACGGAATTCACCGGAGAAGCGGTAAACGCCGGGACGAAGCGCCACATTCGGCGCGAACTTAAAGCCTTCCTTGTTGCTTGTAATATCCTTTGCGGTAATATTGACTATGCCCTCGTCGTCATATTTAAATTCAAGAGTCTGATTGCCGTAGATCCAATTTCTTCTGCGAGTCAAGTCCACGTTGCTTATGAGATTACCCTCAACAGGAGCAACCGGCATCTCGTCAACGGGAAGTTCAACTCTCTCTCTATCGTAATCTTTGAGAGGAGGACGTCCCTCTTCACGCGCTTTAAGGAGCATGAGGATCGTCATTACAGAGCCAATATTGACATCGGACAGCTTAACGTAACGCTCAAGCTGCTCAATGGAAACATTTGAAAATTCAAGATCAATATCGCTGTCGATCATAAGCATTATATCGTTCATGCTATAACCGTCAACAGCAGTATCAATAACAAATGTTACGCTGCTCCAACCGCCTGAAAGGTCCACACTGTCTGCGCCTCTGAGTGTTTTGAGAACTGCACCGCCAAGAGATGCAGTGAGCTTTGCGGAAGCATCAACATCAGGACCAACACGGAAGATACCGGTTATCTGATAACGACCTGCTTCAAGAGCATCTGTGCTGCCGGGAATAATCGCGGTATTTGTTCCGGCTACTCCCTCAGCACGGTAATATTCGCTGCTTAAACTGTCACATTCATCAATTTCGGCCTCGGCACTAACAAGCTCTTTATCGGAATACCATGTGCCGTCACTGCCGATAACCTCAGAACCGGGGACGGCATTACCGTCTGCATCAAGCTTTACAAGGGATACGCCACCAATATCAATCGGTGCAAATGCGGTGTTTACTCCCATAAATCCGAATCTGAGACCGTATTTTGCAAGATTGTAGCTATATTGGTTTATAGCGGCAAGATCACGACCAACCTCAAATTCGATAACATATTCCTGCCATTCTTCTTTCACCTGCAGATAAGTAGCTTTGTCAGTTGCAGGGGAAATAGATTTTACATTGACCGCATTGCCCCAGTCGCCGTCCCAGCCAAGCTTCGAAATAAGGCAATGACCGCTATACGGACCGCCTAAATTCAGAGACGCATACTGTGAATAATCAGCGCTCGGAGCTGTATTCGGAGCAACTCTCATCCACATCGAAAGACGATATGTTGAACCGATTGCGCCGTCATCAAATTCTTCAACGAGCTTATTGCTCTTATATCCGAAGTTGAATGTTCCGCCTGCCGGTGTAATACGCAAAGCAGTTGTGAAATCAAGCTCAGCGCCTTCGGTTATTTTTGCGACAGGATCGCCGCTCGCAGTTGTCCAATCTTCTATGTACGAAGCAAGCTGCTCAATAACGATTCCCGTAAAGTCAAGAGTGTGTGAGCCGTCAAGTGTAAGATGAATATCGGAAAGCTTGGTTGTGCTCTTGAGTCTGATTGTAAATGAGCCCTCAGTAAAATTATTTGTAAGCGCGATCGGGTCGCTTTCTTCTCCGTTTGCCGATACCGTAAGCATTGCATCAGCATCGGAACGGAAAGAAGCTGTCAGGCTGTAAACGCCCATCGGAAGCTCTGTATCCGAGCCAAACTTGATAGCTGTATTCTCACCGGTCTTGGGATTTGCACGGTAATAATCGGTGATAACTTCAACTTCGTCAAGCTCAGCCGCTTTTATGGTAAGGAAATTTTCGGAATAATAGCCGTTGTCGCCGTCGAGAACCTCGGAGCCGGGGGCAGCGTTTCCGTCAGCGTCAAGCTTCACGAGAGATATACCGCCGATGTCAACCGGTGCAAAGTTGCGGCTTGCGGCTTCCTCATTGTAATCGCCGTACATAATGAATCTGAGACCGTATCTTGCAAGGTCATACGAGTTTGTGTCTATGGCAGCAAGATCACGGCCAATCTCAAATTCGATTTCATATTTCTGCCACTCGTTTTGGATCTTCAGGACATCGCTTCTGTCGGAGGCAGGTGAAATTGATTTTACATTGACTGCATCGCCCCAGTCGCCGTCCCATCCAAGCTTGGAAAGCGCACAGTGACCACCGTAAGGACCGCCGAATGTAATAAGCGCATACTGTGAATAAGTATCGCTCGGAGCTGTACCCGGTGCAACTCTCATCCACATCGAAAGACGGTATGTTGAGCCGATCGCATCTGCGTCAAATTCTTCAACGATCTTAGCCGTATTATATCCGAGTGTGAACACAGCGTTCTCCGGACCTGCGGCACGTATATGAGTGGTAAAGCTAACCGAATCACTTGCCTCAATGACGGGATCGCCGTTGAGATAGGTGTAATCCATTGCATAATCTGCAATTTTAGTCAGGGTGATGTCCGTAAAATCAAGTGTCTGCGAGCCATCAAGCGTAATATTAACATCGGACATCTTGGATGCGGTTTTCACCTCAACGGTAATTTCAGCGTCTGTCCATTCGCCCGATATTGCAAGAGGAGTGCTTTCTTCTCCGTTTGCCGATACCGTAAGCATTGCATCAGCATCGGAACGGAAAGAAGCATTCAGACGGTAAACGCCTATCGGGAGCTC
This sequence comes from uncultured Lachnospiraceae bacterium, assembly GCA_964430755.1. Taxonomy (GTDB): domain Bacteria; phylum Bacillota; class Clostridia; order Oscillospirales; family CAG-272; genus Flemingiibacterium. Next base: position 27,670 of record CAYSFT010000026.1, read on the forward strand.
TGCATCCGAGCCAAACTTGATAGCTGTATTTTCGCCGGTCTTGGGATTTGCACGGTAATAATCGGTGATAACCTCAACCGTGTCAAGTTCAGCCGCTTTCATGGTAAGGAAATCGTCGGAATAATAGCCGTTATCGCCGTCGAAAACCTCGGAGCCATCAACTGCGTTTCCGTCAGCGTCAAGCTTCACGAGAGATATGCCGCCTATGTCAACAGGAGCATAATTGCGGCTTGCGGCGGCTTCATTGTAATCGCCGTACATAACGAATCTGAGACCGTATTTTGCAAGGTCATATTGGTTTGTGTCTATGGCAGCAAGGTCACGACCAACCTCAAATTCGATTTCATATTTCTGCCACTCGTTTTGGATCTTCAGGACATCGCTTCTGTCGGAGGCAGGTGAAATTGATTTTACATTGACTGCATCGCCCCAGTCGCCGTCCCATCCAAGCTTGGAAAGCATACAGTGACCGCTGTACTGACCTCCGAAGGTTACAAGCGCATACTGCGAATAAGTATCGCTCGGAGCTGTGCCCGGTGCAACTCTCATCCACATCGAAAGACGGTATGTTGAGCCGATTGCATCTGCGTCAAATTCTTCAACGATCTTAGCCGTATTATATCCGAACGGGAATGCAGCGTTCGTCTGACCTGCGGCACGCATATGACTGGTAAAACCAAACGAATCACTTGCCTCAATGACGGGATCGCCGTTGAGATAGGTGTAAACGGTTGTATAACCTGCTGTCTTTTCGAAAGCAATGTCCGTAAAATCAAATGTATACGAGCCGTCAAGTGCGAAATCAATATCGGAAACTGCAGTATCCTTTTTAAGATCAAGCGTAAAAGTCTTCTTTGTCCAGCTTGTGGAAATATCGACAGCTTCACTTGTTTCACCGTCAGCACAAACTGTGAGTGCCGCCGCACTGCTCGCACGGAAATTACCGCTTACCGAATAAATGCCCATCTCGAGAACTTCATCCGAAGCGGAATGTACAACGGTATTGGCACCGTTCACGGCATTTGCACGGTAGTATCCGTCAACTATGTCATATTTTTCAATTGTAGACTTATT
>CAYSFT010000027.1:0-28700 GCA_964430755.1 uncultured Lachnospiraceae bacterium
CTTCGAGTGTTACCTCGCCGATTGCGTCGATTGCTGCGATAACTGCATTTGCTGCCGCTTGATCGATATCGCCCATATCAAGTGCAAATTTAACATTTGCAAACTCAAGTGTGCGTCCGTCAGCAAGAACGAACGAGATATCATTAATTGTATAGGCATCTTCTTCGGTCAAAGTGAATGTGTAGTTCTTGTTTGTCCATTCGAGGTTAAGTGTATCCTCTGCGATTACAGAATCACCGAGCTTAACTTCAAATGCTGCTTCGGAATCAGGAGTGCAGAACTGTTCGAATGTTCCGTCTGCGAGCTTTGCAGATGTGTCCTTCGCACGGAAGTCACCGGTAATTGTATATGTACCTGCGGTGAGAACATCATCGGTATAACCAACAGGAGATGCCGCACCGTCAGCTGCGCTGTAATATCCATCAGGAACCTTTGTAATTGTGGGCATAAGCGCGCCGTTTGTTGTGCTGCCTACAAAAGAACCTGCATCGGTTACCCATTCGGTACCATCAGCAACGGTTGTTGTACCGTCTTCGGCAACGTCAAGGCGAACAAGAGAGATATCCTTAAATTCTATCGGGTAGTGATACCAAACAGAGTTACTTTCGCCGAAAGTAAAGTAAATGTTGTTCGACCAAGAACCGCTGCTTTGGGAATGATTGGTTGTAAACTCAACAACATATTCCGTAAAGGTATTGGCAGCTGCAGAAAAACGAGTTGCGCTGTAAGCTTCGCCGTTCTTCGTTGCAGAAATCAAGGTGGTTGCTTCAACAGAAGATCCTAAAATATTATGACCATCTGATGAAGCATACGGACTCGAGAACGAAACGTACAGTCTGTCACATACGGAATTCTTATCAGAGGGACGCGAATATCCGGCTGTGTTTGTACGAACGGAGAATGTGAGTCGCCATGTTTCGCCGCTATTGAACGGAATTTTGTTTTCCTCGGTATAGCTAAAGTAAATTCTGTTGTGATCCTGCGAGATAATGCGGTTTGCATTGCCGGCATTTTCAACAAGTGCTGTTCCATCTGCGGAAACAAAGCCTTCTACCGGAATGTTGCCTGCAGCAATGTCCTCGTCATATGCCGCCTTAAGTTCAGCAATCTTTGCCTCTGCCTCAGTAAGAATTGCAAGCGTATCAGCATCGACCTTTGCAGCAGCTGCAGCACTAAGCGCGTCATATGCTTCGCGTGCCGCTTCAACAGTTGCCGAATCACCGAGAGTGACAACTGCAGGAATTGCATTTATTGCGTCTATAGCTGCCTGAGCCTCAACCAACGCCGTTGCAAGACAGCTGATTTCGAGATTAGCAAACTCGAGTGTACGTCCGTCAGCGGCAGTAAATGCGAGGTCATTGAATGTGTAACCTGCTACAGCCTGCTCGGACAGGGTGAACTCATATGTTTTGTTTTCCCATGTGAGTCCAAGCGTATCGGAAGCGAGAGTAGCCTCGCCAAGCTTAATATCGAATGCCGCTGCAGAATCAAGGAGACAGAACTGTTCAAATGTTCCGTCCTCAAGCTTTGCCGAACTATCTTTAACACGGAAATCACCGGTTACAGTATAATCGCCTGCTTCGAGAACATTGTCTGCACTGACAGGCTTTGCAACACCGCTTGCGGCAGTATAATAATATCCATCAGGAACCTTTGTAATTGTGGGCATAAGCGCGCCGTTTGTTGTGCTGCCTACAAAAGAACCTGCATCGGTTACCCATTCGGTACCATCAGCAACGGTTGTTGTACCGTCTTCGGCAACGTCAAGGCGAACAAGAGAGATATCCTTAAATTCTATCGGGTAGTGATACCAAACAGAGTTACTTTCGCCGAAAGTAAAGTAAATGTTGTTCGACCAAGAACCGCTGCTTTGGGAATGATTGGTTGTAAACTCAACAACATATTCCGTAAAGGTATTGGCAGCTGCAGAAAAACGAGTTGCACTGTAAGCTTCACCGTTCTTCGTTACGGAAATCAAGGTGGTTGCCTCAACAGTAGAGCCTAAAATGTTCTGACCATCTGCCGACGCATACGCACTCGAGAACGAAACGTACAGTCTGTCACATACGGAATTCTTATCAGATGGACGCGAATATCCGGCTGTGTTTGTACGCACGGAGAATGTGAGTCGCCATGTTTCGCCCGTATTAAACGGAATTTTGTTTTCCTCGGTATAAGCAAAGTAAATTCTGTTGTGATCCTGAGGAACAATTCTGAACTGTCCTCCTTCTTCAGGTGTCAGTGCGTTGCCATCAGCATCGGTCATAGAATCGACCGCAATAACCTCCGGAGCAAGCTCTGCATCTGTTGCCGCTGCTGTAATCGGCAGTCCGGTAAGGACGAGCATTACTGCAAGCAGCATTGCGAGAATGCGCTTTTTCATAGATATATCCTCCTGAAAATTAATAATATATTTTTACAAAGCATCTTCGGCTTTATAAACGAAGTTTAAGCTCTCTGCAGCAAAAAACGAACGCAAGCTATATGCACAAAATTCGAATGCATTTTATGTGAAAAACACACAAAATACGTTTTGATAAATCATTTTTTGGATAAATGTACCGACATCATAATTATATCATATCATTATAAAATATAAAAGGGCACATTTTGTATTAGCATACGTCTTTTTTTAAGATTAACTTGTAATTTTAAAAAATATATTCCTCAAAAAGTGCAAAATAGAAGGGGCTTCGTAAACCAGCCCCTATTTATGGAGATATGAAGAAAAACGCTTATTTAATCGGTCACCTTTACAAATATTTCAACATAAGTAAACTCGGTGACCTCATTTACTGAAACACGAGGGCAAAGCTGTTTTGAATGTACCTCTTTCGGAATCGAATAACACAGCACTGCTCCACCGGCGAAACGTTCATCAAGCTCTGTTCCGATATATTTACACTCACCTCGATTGACAAACACACGCGGAGGATTTGCCGCTGCACGCTCGGTATCCTTTACGCCAAGACGCAGAGTAAGCTCAGCATTCTCGGGAATATCACCGACAAACAGCTTGAAGCCGCAAGTATAACTTGTTGTCGCCGGAAGCTGCTGCGAGATTCCGCCATTATTGATCCATGCGGCTTTGCGATCTTTATATGTAATGATATGACGGCGGTTCATCCTCATTACCGCGTCCGGATCGCCAAGTGTATTTATGGCCGTCCAATATGTCGGAAGTGCCATAAAGGATTTCGTCGGATCAAAATCAAACGGCGCATTCTTGTCGAAGTGCTGATGAATATTACTACGGAAATAGTTGTAAATATAAACCTTATCCGCCCCTTGCGCGTATGCGTTGGCGGCAAATGCGGCAAAGGTTTCAATGTTTGGCAGCCTCGTTGCGGCACCTCTGTACGCTCCGAGGTTTGGTTCAATTCCGGGAGCAAGTATTACGCCGTATGGCTTCAGCATATTTGACCACAGCTTAACGGGAATGTCATTATCGTTTGACGAAAAGCGTCCCGTCGGAATGACCATATCAACTATTCCCTCTCGTACCCACTGCATAACATCAAGACCGAAATCGAAATTGGTTTGAATATCAGCGGCAACGCGCACTGCCATTTTTATTTCGTGAGCATATTTTTTCTCGTATTTATGAACAAGAGCGTCAATTTCGCGCATGAAGCCGTTGATAATTTCAACACCGTCATATTCCATGCCGTGTGAAAAGAGAGTTATTTCTCGCTGATAGTCAAGCTCCACGCCGTAAGGGTCGTAGCGTTCAAGAGATTCCTCGATCATTCCGAGCACATAACTGCGCACCTCTGGATAAGCAAAGTCAAACGCCCTGTCCTCAAAACCGACACCAAATCCGACAGGATACTGTGAGCGGCGATATTCGGGATGCTCATGATAAAAGTCGGGAATATTAAACTCCGGTTTCCCCTCGGTATTTCGGTCATGATAATCGTTCATTCGGAACGATATCCACGGATTGATACCAATCTTCCTGAATCCGTCAATCATTATCTTGTTGTGATCAACTCCGAGAACGTCGAAAACAATGTGTGCGCCATTGGCACAGCGATGTGTTTTATAGTCAACCGAAACACCGTTTTCTGTTTTCGTATAATATTTACTGTAATAGCTCGTATACCTTTCCGACGGAAATGTCGTTAACTGCTCGGTGACACAAATAAAATAGTCTGTCACCTGCGAGCCGTCAAATTCACGCGGAAAATCTTCAATATCCTGCACCGATACGGGGGGTATGTCACTAAGACCGATATATTTGAGTATTCCATCGGAGTCGGAATTTATGATAATGCCTTTTTTCATGAAAATTTCCTTTCAACACTATTTACTATATTTTTATAGAAGTGTGACTGAAGCAAAAGGTGGATCAATATACAGGCACGGAGATTCCCCCGTGCCCATCTGTATCATTCTGCAACTTTGAGATATACCTCTGCGTAATTGACAGTAAAACCAACCTTTGAAAGTATCTCGGCAACCATATATGTGCCGCCGTGAGCTGCAGCCGGAATCTCGTAACAAAGAAGCTTATCGTAGACAAGACTGCCTTTACAGTCTTCCATACCGACATATTTACATTCTGCAGAGTTTACATAAACCGTCGGAGGAGTTTGGGCTACGCTTTCATCGTTTGTCGAGATCTTAAGCGTCAGTGTTGCTCCCTCGGGAACATCGCCGACAGGAATACGAATCGTTGAATAAGCATTTTTTTCAACAACCTCAGGAAGCTGCGCATTGCAATTTGCCCAGGTTTGATATGTGTCGTTATATGTAAGAATGCATCTGCGATCAACCGTCATAAGTTTATCATATGAACCGATTGTCGTAAGCAAATTCCATGCACCTACGTTTGTGCCTATTGCGTAGAAGTCAGAATTCAGAGTCTTCTTTTCATCAGCCGGGAATTCTGTATCAGATCTGAAATAGTTATACAGTGCAATCTTGTCTGCGCCCTGAGAGAAAGCATTTGCTGCAATTGCGGTCATAGTTGTAAAGGTGTGTCTCTTTTCATTGGCTGAAGAATCTTCGGAGACACGAATATTCTGCTCGATACAAGGTGCTATTTCAACATCATAACCCGACATTATTGTAACCCATGTTCTGACAGGGATATCGGTATCGGTTGTTGTAAAACGTCCGGTCGGGATAAAGAGGTCAACAATGTCCTCCTTTGCCCAAGTTACAACATCAAGACCGAAATCATAACAGGTCTGTATATCGGAAGCAACACGCGCCGAAATTTTAATCTCGTGACCGTATTTTTCTTCATATACTTTTACAAGCTCATCGACCTCGCGCATGAAACCGTTCAGAATATCGAGTCCTTCATATTCCTGACCGATTCCAAAAAGGCGCATTTCACGCTGATAGTCAAGCTCTATACCGTAGGTATCATAACGGTTGAGTGCATCGTTGATAAGCGAAAGGATAAATGCTCTGGTTTCGTCATATTTGTAGTTGAGCGAGCATTCCTGGTATCCGGGATTTGCATGATGCTGTACACGGCGAAGCTGGGGATTTTTATAGTAGAAATCAGAAACCAATCCGTTCGGCTTGTTTCCCACTAAAGATGTGGTCAGCTCGTGAACGTCGTTCATACGGAACGAAAGCCACGGATTTATGCCGATCTTTCGGAAATACTCATGCCATAAACCGATATAGTCAGTGCCGTAAACATCATGAACAAGGTGTGCGCCGAGAATATATGAGGTTTCGGTATAATTCACCGGCCGACCGAGTTCCTCAGTGCGGTGATATTTTTCGAGGTAATCTGTCGTAATCTCCGTCGGATATACGAGCATTCCCTCTGATGATACACACATAACGTAGTCTGTAACATGAGTTCCCTCAAACTGAAGTGCATAATCGACGATATCTTTTTCAGTCCAATTTTTGTTACCGATTTGCTGGAGGAAGTTGGTGTTGTCATGATTTATCATAATGCCCTTGACTTCATACTCGGCTTCCGCCACCGGGTCATAATCCTTTATGGTTTTTGCGATAGGCATTGACTCAAGAGCCGCCTTTGCATAATCGGGATAGCTGAGTCCGAGAGTGCTTCCACAGGTGTTTACATGATCCTCCGGTATTTCAGAAGGATCAACGGGCACAAGCGAGAAATTGTCTACACAGTATTCCTGAACAAGCTCGTCATATGGACCGCCACGAACCTTGATAAAATGAAGATCCTGCTCTAAAGTTACATAAAACTCTGCTTTTATCCAATCATTGTTGATAAATACTCGATTGTAGCCCCCCGAGGTCGTTTCGCTGTCAGGATAGTAAAACATAAGCTGGATCATAGATATTTCACCGGGATTTGCTGTACGGAAATAACCTGTAAACTTGTATGTGCCGGGACCTATTGTGTACGACGGATAGAACGAGAATCCCGCAGTTGCGGAAGTGATGTCCGCCATTTGGATATATGCGCCATTTTCGTCCGTGATGTGTTTAAGCGTCTGATTTCCGGCGCTCCAGTTTGAACGAAGAAGTCTGCTGCTTGTAAAGTGTCCGATTTTGATGAGATCTCCCTCGGGAAGCGGTTCCGCAATGGAGAGATGGGGATCAACGTCCCCACCGTCCTCAGCTGCAGCCGTTGTTCCCATCGCTGTGAAAAGCTGAACTGCCATCACTGCGGTTACAATAGCTGATAAAAATCTCTTTTTCATTATATTCAAATCTCCTATTCGCTTAATCTAATGAGCTTCATCCGGCAATCTCGATCTTGACGTTATCAAGGTCAAAGTTCTTGTCGTCTTCACTTCCGACACCCTTTATGCGGAGTATAAATTCCCCTGCATCGGATGCGGTATAGGTATGCTCAATATGCGTCCATTCATTGGTAACGGCATAAGATGCAGCATTGCTGTCATTAACATTAAGTGAAGTGTCTCCAACAAGAGTCATAGCGTTCATGGTTTCGCCGGGAGCACTTGTTCTGATGTCAAAGGATACAGTGTAAGCTGTTCCGGCAACTGTTTCGCAACCGGTGGAAAACTGTACGGCATCTTCGGCATTTCCGCGCTCACTTACTGTAAGATAACTGTTCGTTTCGTCCGTGTTCCATGTAATCTTTCCTGTTCCACCTGCCATCTTCCAGCCTATTATGGAGTTCGACTTACTGTCAAAGGTGCCGAAGGTATAGAGCTGACCGTTTTCATCAGGAAGGATTCTTGATTCGCCTTTTTTGACTATCGTAAGATTGTCAATGTCGAAGCTCTTATTGTCAGGCTCGCCACGAGGACCGCCCTTGATCTGAAGAACAAATTCCTCTGCAGTGGATGCTCTGAATGTATGAACGATATGACGCCATTCGTGTGTTATCTCATAGAGATACGTCTTGCCGTTGACATACTTATCAACATTGAGAAGCGTTCCGTTAGAAAGGTTTCCAACCATCGTACGGGCGTGCATCGTTTCACCCTCAATACTTGTTCTGATGTCGAAGGATATAGTATAAGTATCGCCGGGTGTGGTTGTAAAGCCGGGAGTCACAATCGCAGGATAGTCACTGTTTTCGGGCTTGCCGCGATCGCTTACTGTGAGATAACGGTTGCCGTCCTCGGTGTTGACTGTAAACTTACCTGTACCATAGCCCATCTTCCAGTCGGAAAGGATCTGAACCTCATTTTCGAAGTCGCCTGCCGGATAGAGATTTACGTTTGCCGGAATATAGTTCATGTCAACAAGGCTGAGTCCCTTAAATTCATAGTCCTGTGTGCTTGTCGAAATCGGACCTCCGCGGAGCTTCAGGCTGAAATCAAGCGTATCGGTTACTGTGAAAACAAGCTCGATAAGCTGCCACTCGTCTGTAATATTCGAAGAAGCAAACAATTCGTCGATCATAACGCGAACCATGCCCTTTTCGCCCTCATTCGAGGTACGGATATATCCGCTGAACTTATATGTACCGGGCTTTATCTCAAATCCGGGAACATATGTAAATCCGAACATATTGTCTTTGATATTGCTTGCAGCAAAGTAGGTATCGCCGTTTTCGTCGGTCTTTGCTTCAAGCTTCTGATCACCAAAGAACCAGTATCCAAGTCTTTCTTCGCTTATCGCACCGTCGAGCAGGTCTCCACCTTCAACTGCTTCAAGCGGAGGAAGTGTCGGGGTTTCGCCGTCAATGGCAGCATCGCCGTCGAGTGTGTTCACCACAGTGTCGATATTGATAAAGTCAAAGTCTATTGCCATATCTGTGTCAAACACAAGCTTTAATTTCTTCAGAGAAGTCTTCTCTGTAACATCAACTGCAAACGATACAGTCGTCCATTCGGATGTTACATTAACGCTGTCGGCACCTTTCGTGGTTTTAAGCTGAGTGTCGCCAAGATATGCAGTAAGTTCTGCTTTATTATTGTCTGCCGCAAGAGCATCTGCACTTTCATAATTATACTTGCCGCAATCGATCTTGCTAAGACGAACCTTTGCAGTTACATAGTATTTTCCGCCTTCAATTCTGCCGCCGGTATTTGAAACGGTAATCTTACCGTCTGCGGAATAATCGGCAGTCATGTATTTCGATTCAACTACGTTAAAAGCATCAAGTGCAAGTACATCGCTTCCTATATTTTCAACATACCAGCCGGCTGTACCGGAGCCCATCAGCTTGTCGCTCTTTGTTGCAAGATTGATATCATTCAGAGGTGCATATGTTTTCGGGTCAACCATAGTAAGCGTAAATCCGTCGATGTCAAACGGAATTACGCCGTAACCGGAGCTGCTTCCTCTGAACCAGAATTTGAACGGCTGCTCATTATCAAGCTTAAATGTAAAGTTGTACTGAGCCCATTCACCGGACAGACTAAGCTGCTCTGATTTGTAACTGTCAAACGAACCCGATTTCTTTACGGAAAGCTGTGAAACCTGATTCTTTCCGTCGCCGATAAAGAGACGCACTACGTTTACGGGATTTCTTCCGTTAACCATGTTGGCGCCAGTATTAACAGCGCCGGTACTGCGTGCCCAAAAGCTCAATGTGTATGTACCAGCTTTAAGTACGGCATCGTTGTTTGCATAAATCAGGCGGTCTTCGTTATGGTCACGTCCGGAAACGTGAATATAGCTGTTGGCAACGGCACCATCTTCGGCACCTACTTTTCCGGTCGATTCATCGAGAACACGGTTAATTGCCGTAAGTTCTTTTCCGCCAACACGCCACGGTGCATTAAAGCCGAATTCTTCGATCTGCTTCAGCTTCAGTGCAAGAAGCGTCATAATAATTCCGGGATTCACCTCGCTGATGGATGCATATCTTTCAGTCTGTACATACGATACATCCTTCATGTCGATCGTATATGCTCCATCAAAAAGGAACATAATGTCGCTCTTGTTAACGGGCACTTTAGTTTCAAGTACAAACACAGCCTGCGTCCAATTTGTCGAAACAGTGATGCTCTCCGAACCGCTCTTACTCTTAATAGATGTACCGTTTATCAGTGCGCTGACATTCGCTTTGTTTGAAGAGTTGAAGTCATATGTGGAAAGTCTGAAAGAGCCGTTGATTTCATATGTACCGGGTTCGAGAACGCCGGAATCACTGCAATAAAGCTCAGTGTTTTCGCCTGATTCGGAAGCCTCTGCACGGTAGTAAACTTCATTCCCCGCAACAGATAAATCAGCTCCATTGCCCGACCAGTTTGCCGTCGGGTCAGCGATAAGCTCTTCACCAATTTCCTCGTATGTTTCGGGGTCAACCTCAATAATCGAAAAATCTGCGATATCAAATCCAAGAACGTCTTCAACGCACCAGAAGCGTAAGAAGTCGAGCTTTATTCCGTTTGTATCATCTTCAGTTATATCTGAACGTTTAGCAGGTATAAAGATGAATGTGTATTCTTCCCATTCTTCAAAAAGGTGAATAGCGTGGTGACCGCCAAACATTACATCGGTTCCCTTGCCGGAGTAATAAAGCATATTTTCTCTGGGGCTCTTTCCGCTGTCTACAGTGCCAACCTGTGTGAACACATAGTTCTTTCCGTTGCCGTAGAGGCGGATACGTATGTCGACATTAGAGTCACTGTACTGCTCGCCATTGCCTGCAATGTTAGCGCTGTCTTCAACTCTTGCCTTAAACGACATCTTATATGCTTTGTCATAAGAAAGGGATTTTGTGGGGTCGTTGTATGTTACGCCGGTACTCGGTTGTCCCGAAGAAACACGAATAAATGATTCAGGTCCTCCGCTAACCGCCTCATCAACAATAAGCAAGGGATTGCCGTCATTTGTCGTCCAGCCGTCGAGGAACACGCCGATATTCTTCCATGAAAGATTTTTGAACTGGAACGATGAGCCATTCTCTGCGCCGAGAGTAAATTCAAGCTCTTTAAGAGTTGTAGGCGAGAGCACATCAAGAATAAAAGTCTGTGTAGTCCAGCCGGTACCGATCTCAGCTGTACTGCCGTCAACGGTACTGAGAGTGCCGAAAGAAGCAGACGCATTGATTATATCCACATTAGCATCGCCTGCATAATTATCCACAGTAATGCCGGACATCTTACTGTAATCAACGCTGTCAAGTCTGAACTCACCTGAAATATAATATCTTCCGGCACTGAGAGTTGTTGTGTCCTGCGAAATAATACTTACATTTTCCGGAACCGGAATATATTCCCCGGCAGAATGTTCGGTTACAATACCGGCAACCTCACCGTACCAACCGGCACCGTCATCACCCAGAAGTCCGAGCGGATTTGTGGCAAGATTTGCGGTTTCGCCGGATTTGGTAATTGAAAAATCTGTGATATCAAGCGGAGCAAAACCGTAGCCGTTTTTTGTTCCGCAGATATAGAATTTGAATTCGGCATCGGTATTGTCTATATTAAAATTGAATTTTATATTTGTCCAATCATGTCCGATGGCAACACTTGAGGTAAGTATCTGCTTGTTTGCCCCCTCTGTGCCTTGGTAAACACGGAATTTTATAATGTTTTCATTAACTAAATTCTCCGTAACCAATGTACGTGCACGAAAAGACATTGTGTATGTGCCTTCTGCAAGTATACCGTCCTGAATATAAACCGCGCGCGAACGGTTCTGGACACGGTTTGCGAAGTTGATGTATTCAACGTCCTCTGCCGCAACAAGCGCACTTCCGTTGCTTGCCGTCCAATCGGTGATAAGATCAGCGCTCTTTTCAATCCTCAGATTTTTGAGGTTAAATGCCGCACCGCTTGTGTTCTCAATGGCAAAGCCAAGATCCTTGAGAGTTGTCTCTTTGATAACATCCAGCGAGTAAGAAATCGTTGTCCACTCGGGAGTTATCTGTGTGGCAACGCCGTTTACGGGAGCGAGAACGGTACCGTCGCCAAGAGTTGCTTTAAGCTCGGAGCCGGTGACGTAGGCATTTCTATTGTCACTGTTGCAGCTCGGGAGCATCTTGGAATAATCCGCCTCTGCAAGACGAACGTCTACCGAAACACTGTATCTGCCGCCTGCAGCGAGGACATCATCATCCTGACTGAGAAGCTTTGAAGCCGCAGGAATGTCCGCATACATTACCTCGGGAACGACATCAACAAGGCACGAACCACTGCTTGACCAGCCGGCTCCGGATGCGTCTGTAAGTCCGTTTGGATTGGTCATGAGATTATTGCTATCACCCTTTTTCGTGAGCGCAATATCTGCAAACTCAATGGGCGCGAAGCCGTAACCGCTGCTTGTTCCGGTAAAATAGAAGTTAAAGTTACGAGCCGCCGAGAGCGTAAACTCAATCTTAACCTCAGTCCATTCACCTGTAATAACCTTATTCGTATTACTCTTATTCGGAATTTCATTGCCGGAGCTTGCCGCACCGCAATAAATTCTAAGAGTACGGAAAGTCTGATTCTTCGGGGTGGTTGAGTTTGAAACAGTCGGAACGGTACGTACCATGAACTTCAGCACATAAGTTCCGCTTGCGAGCTGTCCGTCCTGTGAATATACAGCTCTGCCACTGTTTGCGCCGCGGTTGTGGAAATAGATATGCTCCGGAACATTAATACCCATGATGATATCATCTGCATTCTCTATCTTCCAGTCGCTTATGGCAGTCTCTGTTTGCTCAACTTTGATGTTTCTGTAATCGAGCGCATATTTTGCGTTGAGTGTAAATCCAAGTTCGGTGAGCTTCGTGCGCTCTGTAACCTTGAATGTATAGCTGAAAGTCTTCCATGCACTGCCGATTGTTGCTGTCGCAGCTGCGGCAGAACCGTTGAAGCTTCCGCTGATAGTTGCAGTGGTAGAGTCTATCTTTGTATAATCGGAGAACACACCAATTTTGAAATCACCCGAAACGGTGTAAACGCCCGGTTCGAGATAAATGTCAGCATCGGGAGTATAAGTTATAGCAGTGTTTTCACTTGCTATGGGAGCACGTATTACCGATTCATCGGTGCACGATTCAAACTTAAGCGAGGTTGAATACTGATTGCCCGATTCGGTACGCGCTTTCCAGTTTGATGTGGCAAGCATGGTGTCTGACAGCATTTCGCTTGTCAGCTTACCTGTGGCTGTATCAACAAGTCCAAGCGATATATCGCCGATTTCGAAAGGCTGCGTCGATGAACCGTCGTCAATAAAGCAGATTCCGTAGTCGTTGGTGTTTAATCCGTCTTTTGTCACAGTGAATTCCATGACATATTTTGTCCACTTGTCAGTGAGAGTCAAAAGTCCGTCGGCATTTGTCAAATTGTCCGCTCCGCCCTCGTCAAGAAGCAGCGAGAATGAAGACTCGCTGTCATTCCAAGCAGTAGGAGAGTTTGCCTTTGTCAGACTCTTGTATGCTTTTGTCGGAGAGTTGAGCGCGATCGCAATTCCGCCAAATTCTTCCTCATCACCCGAGATAACGCTCGGTGCGCGACGTGCCCAAACGGTAAAGCGATAAGTCGAGTCTTTAGCAAATTCGCCCTTATACTTTAACTGTGCGGCGATTTTGCCATTGCTTGTGCTTGAAATACGCAGATAACTCTCCGGCACCTCGCCGTCAATCGTCTGTGCATCCACTTTAACGGAGTCTTTTCCGTTGGCTTTCCATGCGTCGGAAGTTATCTCTGAAATGTCACCCTCGGCGGTAACGATTGCACTTTCAGCTGCCGCCGTCAGAGAAAAGCTTGATGAAAGAAGCGTCGCCGCAAGGAATAATGATAGGATTCGCAGTTTCTTCATAATGTGGTCTTCCTTTCAAAAAATTTTCTTAAAATCATAACTTACTTATTAATTTATTACGGTCTTAAATAAACACGTTAAACACCTTATCATCTTCATATGACGGGATATTGCTGCCGGATGCATAGTCGCACATCTTTGTTTCGTAGCTGCCGTTTGCGTTTGTGAACTTGACATTGAATGCATAAGCCACATTCTCGGCATCAATCGGAGTGACTTCAACCTTATAGCCCTTGTGTGCAACCGTATCGGAAGCAAACATTTCCTCCTCGGTATTTCCGAGAAGCTTGGAGCGTGTCAAAAGAAGCGGACCGTAAACGAGTGTTGCACGTCTGTCCCATGTCATTATTTCCTCGGGAACCGATGTTTCCTCACAGTAACGTCTTACGCGGTAGTCAGGACGGACAAAGCGTTCCGGAGTTTTTTCAAGCTCACGCAGAACGATCTTCATCGAAAAATCGAGGCAAATTACCGTCGCACCGCTGTCAAGTGAAACGGTGAAGTAACCGTTGTCAGGCTTTATTTCCTTGCCGTTAAAAAGTGTTTTTTCGCTCCATGTGGGAATTCGAAGCTTTAAATCAAAGTTGCGCTTTGCATCAACAGCGATAACTGCCTTTCCGTTCTTCAGATACGAGCCGCCGATCGTAATATCGGCAATGTCACATTTGGCTGAAAAATCGGAATAAAGATTAATAACAAGTCCGTCACCCTCGCGCATAACGAAGCTCTCAGCTGCGTTTACATATCCGCGAGGCATATTGTTTACACAGCAATGGCTATACTGCATACTTGCCTGTCCCCTGTTTGTCATATGACGTCCGACACTGCGCACACCGCGAGCTCCCCATGTTCCGTCGCGATAGCAACCGGCGAGGAATGGATTATAGAAGCTAAGCTCAAAGGTGTCCATATACTTTACATCCCCGGTCAAACGATAAAGCTCCGAACAGATTCGCATCCAATGAATAACATCACACGGCTCAGAGATAGCGTTCGGATACAGCGAGGCGTTCGAGAACTTATCATTAAAACCAACCGAGAAAACCGTATTCTGCTCATGCTTCCATACTTGCTCATAAAAGTTCTTCACCGCTTTAAGATACTTTTCAAATCCGGTTATTCGATAAAGCTCAAGTACGCCGTCGAAGCAGGACATCATCTCATATGCCTTCGCCCACACTTCAGGTTCGGGATACCATTCGTGAACCGGCTTGTTTGAGAGTGCATTGCTTATAATATTGGGGATCGCGCCATTGGGTCTTTCCCAATCCTTTACGATTGAGAATGCGAAGTCGAGATATTTGCTGTCACCTGTATGACGGTAAAGCAGAAGAATCGGCTTGAGAATTGAGCCTGCCGGCAGACCGTTAAACGAGCCGCACTCGGAAATCTTTATCTTAAGGCGTGTCAGCATCGAGATAAGCTGATCGGCAAATTTAACCGCCGCATCGAAGATAGCCTTATCTTCTGTCAGCTCATACGCTTCGATAAGTCCCCAAAGAGTGTACTTTCTGCACCATACGTTCCAGTTGGAATCCCAGGGAGTGCCGAATATCTTTCTTCCCTCCTCGGGGTCACACGGAAGTACATTTTCGGGATTCTTGTATGAGCCGATATATCCGTCGTCATCTGCAGTGGCAATGGTGTCAAGCACAGATTTATGTATAAATTCAGTCAGTTCAGCATTTGCTTCATATTTTGCAACGCGGCAGGCAGATATGATCCACTTTCCCCAGAATTCCCCTCGCCACATACCGACAGGAAGCTTATCGTCATCGCGAACACGGAGCTGATTTTCAGTTTCGCGATAAACCTCGTTCTGTGCATGAGCAGACTTTACACGTCCTTCAAAAAATGCGTCTGCCTGAATACTGATTGGACCTCCGAATTTGAGTGTACCGAGCGGAAGTACATCAACGCAGTTTGAAGCTTTATACCTTACCATAAGAATCCTCCAAATAAAATTAATTGCATCAAAATTATACGTTTATCGTATGCCATGCCAAAATTACAGGAAATCGTAAAAACATATGTATATTTGGGCATAACAACAACTCTATAAATATTATACCATATTACAAAAAATATTAAAGAGTGTATCTTACAAAGATTTACGTCCATTTTTAAGATTTATTCCGGTGAAAAATCCTACTAAAATGAAATGTAAAGCTTCATTATTTATGATGTTTTTTCAAAAGCAGCGTTCCTTTAAACAAAAATACGTCTTTTTTTATAAAAAACAGGCAGGATATTTTAAAAGTACCCTGCCATAAAAAATATTGTTTTTTATCTGCCGTTCTTGCGCCACTTGCTCGGTGACGTGCCGTACTGCTCGCGAAAACGCCTATGGAAAAAGCTGTTGTTTTCATAGCCAACCGCTTCTGCTATAGCGGCAACCGGAATGTCGCTCTGCAAAAGAAGACGTTCTGCTTCGGAAAAGCGTCTTTCCTTAACAAGTTCGGAGAACGATGCTCCGAAAAGCTCCTTTACTCGTCTGCTGACATACGGCGGAGTCATTCCCACCGTTTCTGCAAGCTCTGTAAGTGTCGCAGTGCGGTAATATGTTTCGAGATAATCTCCGATACGCCTGCGAAGAGAATCTTCCTCACCCTCGCCTGCCGAGCTGTGAACGAGCAGGGACGGACGTGTTTCGAGATAACGGAAAATGAGACAAAGTGTATCGGCGTTAAGTGCCTGCGGAGTATTCGGCGTGAGAACCGTATCGCGTATCAGATTTTCGAGCAGATTTTGAAGTGCATGGTCCTCTTTTACGCTGTAGATCAGATAAACGGGTTTGCCGCCTGCCTGACGTTCCTCGTCAGCAAAATCCTTAAGATTAGGATTACTGCGGAATCTTGGAGCCGCGTATGAAATAAAATCTGAAGAAATGATATAATTCACCGCAATATCCTCCGCACCCGATGCGGTTATCGAATGTTTGACGTGCCGGTTCATTAAAAGCAGCTCTCCTGCCTCGAGCGTGTATGGCATTCCCTCGATAAGATGAGCTACCGAGCCTTCACAGACATACATCATTTCAATATAATTATGCGAATGAATCGGAATATCGACAAAACGGATATGAGTATGCGTGCTTACCATCTGACGGCTGCCGATAACATTCCACACATAATCTCGCCTGCGAAGCGGCAAATTATCAAACAGCATAGGGCTTTCCGATAATGCGATTTCACTCATGGACATGAGCGAGCGCTCGTTGTCGGAAATGCGCGATATATGCTCAAGAAGCTTTTTATCCATAAATATTATAACCCCTTTACTTTATTTGTTGGGAGTTTGCTATGCCGTGAAATAGTTTTAGAAACAAATTATGTATTTATTCGGGTTCATATGCTTAGAAAAATTATTTTCCGGAACTTATTTTTGCGCGGTAACTCTCGACTTCCCAGTTTACGATAAAGTCAACAAGGTCGTCACTCATACCGAAATATCCGCCATAATTATGCGATGCGTGGAAAACCTTTACTTGATCGAGGAAAACATCTCGTACGGTCGTAAGCTGCTTTTCGTCTGTTCCAAGAACAACAGCACCCTCGCCTTTTATAATAACTACTCGCGGAGGATAGTCATTCTCGATTTTAAATATCTGAACTTTTTTTGAAAGCTGTTCCTTTGTCACAGAAGAATCGACAGTCAGATAATTTGCCTTGCAATACACTATATGATCAGGCGTCGGACTGTTGAAATCGGGATCGAACGAAGCAACATCGCCGCCGTCGAGAAACTCTGAATATCTTGTTTCGGTAAGCTCGTTAAGCCATAAGCAAAGATTTTCTCTTGCCGCTTTTCGTGCAGCCAAAGCATATTCGTCGAGCTTATTCATTATTTCTGACACAAGCCCGTCAATTTCCTCGGGACTGTCACCTGCAAAGAAAACGCCGTGATTCTGCAGGAACAAAAGGCAGGCATCCTTACCGTTTTTCGCCTTGTAAGCATTAAGCTTATCGCGACAGATTGAAGCAAGGATATATCCCGGACGGCAGGCATCAACCCAGACCGATTCGGGAAATAA
Source organism: uncultured Lachnospiraceae bacterium (assembly GCA_964430755.1). Taxonomy (GTDB): domain Bacteria; phylum Bacillota; class Clostridia; order Oscillospirales; family CAG-272; genus Flemingiibacterium. The sequence continues at coordinate 17,168 of CAYSFT010000027.1, forward strand.
CTTTGCCGCTATGGTTTTACCCATTTTAGCACAGGTCATCGCATTAACGGCTGACGGATGAACGTGAAGCACAAACCTTCTCGGAAACAGGTCGTGCAGAAGCGTTTCAACACTTGGACGACGGGTTTCTCCCTCTACACGCGCCGTCATCATATCTGCGAGCACCTGACTCTCACGCTCCGCTTCATTTTCGGAATAATTCACCTTCCACATCGCGCCGAGCTTTTCACGGTCAAGACGAACAAAGTCCTCTGCCTTTATCGTGGCAAGAGATGTTCCGGAGCCTTTAACGTAAAGTGTGCTATCGGTTTTATACGATGTATTTCCGCCGCCGGCAAGTACATATCTCGGGTCAGCACCGTAGCGATTTGACATTTCTTCAAGTAATTTTAATTCTTTCATAGCTATCACCCATTAAACACGCTTTGAAAGCACGTTTCTTTCATATTCTTCAACCTCAGCAAACCATTTTTCCGATGCTTCGGTTCCGGCACGTCTGCAGAACTCATCCCAAACAGCCCCCATCGGCATCGTTTTAAGTTCTTCCTGAAGCACCATGAGCTTCGTAAACTGTTCGCTGTCCTGAAGCTCGGCAAAAGCCTTGTGCGGAGTAAGGAGAGCGCAAAGCAGTGCCTTTCTGAAGCTGCGAAGACCGACCACCCATGCGGCGATGCGGTTAATGCTCGCGTCAAAAAAGTCAAGTGCTATCGCGATATCGTTAATTCTTCCGCTGGCAACTATCTCTTTCGCGATTTCCTTTGTTTCGTCGTCCAAACGGACAACATGGTCGGAATCCCAACGAACGCCGCGTGTTATATGTAATGCCAGCTTATTGTTAAAGAGCAGTAGTGAAGAGATCTTGTCGGAAACGATCTCTGTCGGGTGATAATGGCCGTTATCCATAAGCGGAACAAGTCCGTTTGCGGCAACATAACCGAGAGTAAACTCAGACGAGCCTACGGTGTATGATTCAAGACCGATTCCAAACACCTTTGATTCAAGAGTTACATATACTTTATTCTTGTCATACGGCTCGGCAAAAATCTCGTCGAGCGACTTTTTAAAGCGTGCACGCGGACCGATACGATCTGCCGGAGTATCCTTGAGTCCATCAGGAATCCAGATGTTCATAACACACGGCATTCCCGTTTCGTCTGCAAAATATTCTGAAATTCGGATGCAGGCCTTTACATGATCAACCCAAAATCTGCGGATATCCTCCTTGGCGCTGGAGAGAGTCATCCCCTCCGCCTTCGGATGCGAAAAGCAGGTTGGATTGAAGTCGAGGCCAAGTCCTCTTTCTTTTGCAAATTCTACCCATTTTGAAAAATGCTTCGGCTTGATTGCATCTCTGTCGACAAATTCGCCCTCGGCAAAAATTGCATAGCTCGCATGGACGTTGAGCTTGTGCTTTCCGGGTACAAGAGAGAGCGCCTTGTCTATATCTCGCATAAGCTCGTCGGGGGTACGCGCTCTTCCGGGATAGTTACCCGTAGTCTGAATGCCGCCTGAAAGTCCGCCTTCACTGTCAAAGCCGAGAACATCGTCACCCTGCCAGCAATGCATGGAAATTACAGTCTCACCGAGTTGTTCAATTGCTTTTTCAGTATCAATTCCGATTTCGGCATACCGTGCCCTTGCCGCTTCATATTGTTTGTTCATTATTAATTATAATCCTTTCAAGAATTGTTGTCAAATATTCCGGTAAATTTCTTGTCAATATTATTATATCAATATTGCAAACAATAAAAAAGGGCGTATTATACGAAGCAATACGTCTTTTTTTAAGATTCGCCAAAAAAGCCTTGAAAAAACATTTTTTATTTGCTATACTGTTCTTGTAAAGTCCGCATTTTCGGATGAAATTACGAAAGGAAGCTTTTTCATAAAAAGCAACGGTCACAAAAATGCTGCCCAAAAATCTCAATTATTGCAACGTTGAATATACCCCCGGAGATACGCATGAATTCTGCTTTCGAACAGGACTCGCAGTATATGAGGAAGAATTCAGGAACGGTTCGCTGTTCGGTGCAGGCTGGAACACCGCAGGATTCCCCATAAAAATTGACGGAAAAAGCGGACGCATCGATCCCGCAAATTATATAATCGAACCGGCGGCATTCCATCTTGAAATAAACGGTCAGTCTGCGGATTACGGATATAATTTCATCGATTTTTCCAAAGAAAAGACAGACATCGGTATACATACAGTCCTCAAGCTGAAAAGCACAGTTTTCCCGATAAATCTCACAATACATACCCTTATTGACGGCACACAGACAATAAGACGCCGGATGGAGGTTGAAAACCTTTCTGATGAACCGCTTTCCGTAAGCCGAATCAGTCTTTTCAACAATGTACTTGATATTATCAGGAAAAAGGACGGCTACCGCAGCGGCGTTACAGAGTACCACGAAAACGACCTCGAGGACTACTACTCTGCCGGATACTTTGCCGACGGTGGATGGTCACACGAAGCTGAATTTGGCTGGCACAAGCTGAATATAGACACCGAAACAGTCGTTGATATGCGTTATCATCATTCAAAGTTCCGTCATCCGCTCCTGTTTTTGCGCGATAACGTACACGGCAGAATCTGGTTCTGTCAGGTTGCGTGGACAGCAGGCGTAAGATTTGAAATTGACCATCGCGGAAATATCGGTGCCGCTGACAGCCATCTTGCATTGAATGTTGAGATTGCATCCCACAACCCGATGCTTGTGCTTCGCTCGCATGAAACCTATGTTATGCCCGAGGTTATCATCGGTGCTGTTCAGGGCGACCTTGACGATGCTGTAAATTTAATGCATACACATACAAGAAAAAATTATCTGCCCGAAGCAGATCCCTCATCCTGCCTTATCGTTGCATCGATCGGCGCGACTTGCGATATGTCACTTGAGCTTACAAAAGAGCGAATCCGCCGTTATTCCGAGCTTGGAGCGGAAATATTCATGATTGATGCCGGTTGGCAGTGTCCGCCCGGCAGAGAAGGTGAACACAGAAAATTCAACGGTACAAACCGTCCCGACCCCGACCGTTATCCGAACGGAATCAAGGAAATCGCCGACTACTGTCACGAGCACAACATGGAGCTCGGATTCTGGACGGAGGTGGAACGTCTCGGAGAATACAGTCCCGTATACAACGAGCATCCCGAATGGAAAACCTCATCCATGTGGGGAAGAAAATACGAAAACTATCTTGATATGTCAAATCCGGATGCAGCGGCATGGGCTGAAAATGAGTTTATTCGTATCATTGAGGAATGTCATCTTGACGTGCTGCGCATCGACCACATAAATCCCGGCTCGGCACATTTCTCAATGGGCGATACCGGCACAGGCATAAACGAATGTCTTTCGATGCGCCACTACAAGGCAGTTTACGATATGTACGAAAGGCTCAAGCTCCGCTATCCGGATATGATATTTGAAAACTGTGCAGGCGGCGGCGGACGTACCGACCTTGGTCTTATGAAGTATTTTAATCACACATGGGTGTCGGATAATCAAGTGATGCCTCGTTCTCTCATGATAGGAAACGGAATTACGCTTGCATTGCCTCCGGAACAGGTTGACAGATGCTTTGCGAACATGACAAACCACGTTCACGGTTCACTTGATGCGAATGTAAGAGGCGCTATGCTCACACATATGACCTTCGGAACACTTTCAGAGAATAGCATGGAGTACAATCCCATTCAGGTTGAATTTGTAAAGCACAGTATCGAAATATACAAAAACTTCATCCGTCCCATTCTTCCGAGCGCGTATATCTATCACCACACTCCCGAAACAAGAAAGTGCATGGAAAACGGCGAATATATGCTTGAAATTGCATCGCCTGACGGAAGCCGCGGTGCCGCAACAATTATGCTGCTCAGCTTTACCACGGAAAAGACGCTTACCTTCAAGCCGAAGGGCGTTGATGTCGGACGTAAATATAAGGTAACTCTCGACAACACACGCTCGTCGTTCATCATGGACGGACACGAGCTAAAGATGCGCGGACTTGAAATTTACATCCCGAGCGCAATGTCGTCTGAGCTTATACTTTTCGAAGCAATTGATTAATTTAAAGTGGGGTACAAATATGTCTATCTATCTTTCAAGAACAAAAATTGATTCCTTCTGCGGCAATGTCGTCTGCCTGCGTCTCTGCGCTGATGAAGAACTCACAAATGCTGATATAAAATGGAGTGCAAGCAACAATAACGTCAGAATCCGTGATTTCAAGGATGCAGGAGAATTTGCTCTCAACGACGGCATACTCGTCGCACTCGAAAAGTGTGGCAATGCAGTTGTATCAGCGGAGCTTGACGGCAAGAAATACGAATGCAATATCACAGTAAACGAACGCAGAATGGCAGCCGATGACGATAAATTCAATTACTACATAGGCGACTTTCATGTCCATACCTCGTGGGATCACTCAATCGACGGATTCCCACGCCGCGAAAAGGATTTCCCTGCCGATGCAATTGCCGCAACAAAAAAAGACGGCAGACTCGATTTCACTGTAATCAGTGACCACGGCAGCCGTATGTCACCTCGTGATCTCTTCCGCGCCTTCTGGGATGCCGACCGTGCTGAATCTGAGGACCTTATCGTCTTCCCCGGCTCGGAGTCAGAGGCAGAATTTATCGAAACCGACCACTTCGGCAATTTCCAAAGACGGAACTCTGAATTTGTTTGTGTCAACTCGACAGATTATGTATTCGCAAAATCGATGGAGGAGATCGAAGAAGTTTTCGCTAAGTCAATTCTCCCCATATTCAGCGTTGCACATCCTGTGACTTACAGCACACAGGTCGGCGGAGGTATGTGCGGCTTTGACTTCTATACACAGCAGCTTCCCGTATGGAAAAATTCGATCCATATGATAGAAATCGGTAACGGAAGCGACAGAGGCACAACTATGTTATTCGAGCATAACTACTCGATAGCACTTGACTGCGGCTTCAAAGTTTCTCCCTGCTCACCGAGTGACACACACGGTCCCGAATACGGCTTTGAAGCAATGCCCGGCAAGACCGTGTTTATGGCACCCGAAAAGTCAAAGGAAATGTTCATCGACGCCATTTTAAAGAATCGCGTCTACGCAACCGAATCGGGCAACACCAAGCTTTATTTCACAGTAAACGGTTACGGCATGGGCAGAACTCTACCCGAAACCGATACATACGTTTTCCATATCGAGCTTGGCGATCTTGATCCTTCAAATCCCACGAAATTCGTAAAATGCGAGGTCGTTTCCGACTATGAAAACCGCGTTATGACAATTTCAGACTTTGAATCGAACACGCTTGATTTCACCGTAAAGAACACAACCGGCAGATATTTCTATCTGCGTATCACCGATTCCGAGGGTAAAAAGACATATTCCGCGCCCGTCTGGACCGGCAGAGCGTTTGACGATTACGCACACCGCACAAGCCTTAAACGTCTTGACAAGCGCAATTTCAGAGCAAGAGATGCGGCAGGCGGCGTACACGCCTATAAGCTGACAAGCGGCAACCCCAAGGAAGCATGGTACCCCGGGACAAAGACGGCAAGCGCAATTATTGATATGCGTGAAGCTCAGACTTTCTGCGGCGTCGAGATATACGCACCGTACACAACGATATACCAAGGACGGACACTTCCTGAATTCGGAGGTCTTGAGCTTATTTCGGAATTTGCCTCAAAATACCGCATTTCCGTGAGCGAGGACGGCGAGAATTTCCGCGAGGTTGCAAAGGGATATATCCGCGTATTCAATCTCGGCTATGTTGTCGAATTCGAGGAATGTACGGCTCAGTACATAAAGATCGATTTTCTCGAAACCGTCGGAAAGACATCGGGACTCCCCCATCACGTTGACCACAATATCAGCATCGGCGAGATCGAAGTCTTAACCAAATAATTTACGAGGTACAAGCACATGAATATATGTACATCATCAATTGATGCCCTCCCCCTCTCGGCAAGGAAAAATACGGACTTTAAAATGGAAAACACATTAAAAAATTATGTCGGTCAAAACAATGCCGCTGTAACAATAAATCTACGGAGGTTTAAAAATGGAATATAATATAATCGCTTTTGCACGCGAAGAGCTTAACAAATATCTTGACATACTCGGTGTTAAAGCCGAGATCTCGCTCGGACTTTTTGAGAAATTTGGTATTGATATGGCGGTCGAGCAGCCAACTTACGACGATGCCATCGCAATTTCCGTCAAAGATAAAAAAGGTTACATCGCCGGCTCAAACGAGAGAAGCGTACTCATCGGCGTTTATCGCCTACTCTCCGAATGGGGAATCGGGTGGGTGCGTCCCGGCAAGAACGGCACGCATTATCCGAAAACCTGCGATGCGCACGACGTAAACATCCTCGAGGCGGCGGCAAAACGTCACCGTACAATGTGTATCGAGGGTGCAAACAGTATCGAAAATATACTCGATATGATCGAATGGCTTCCCAAGGTCGGCTTCAACGGCTATTATATACAGTTCAGCCTGCCGTATGAATTTTTTGAGCGTTGGTATTCACACAGATATAACCCAATAAGAAAGCCCGAGCCGTTTACGGTTGAGACGGCAGAGGAATATCAGCGCACAATGATCCGTGAAATAAAGCGACGCGGACTTATTCTTCAGTCTGTCGGTCACGGCTGGCACTGTGCCGCATTCGGCATTTCCGATCACGGCTGGTATAAGCCTGATCCGGCAACTATACCTCAGTCCTACAAGGACATTTGTGCGCTCGTTAACGGTGAGCGCAAGGTGTGGCGCGACACTCCGCTTTATACACAGCTCTGCTATTCAAATGAGTTTGTCAGAAACACGATGGTGAATGCGGTTATCAAGTATATCGACGAGCATCCCGAAACGGATGTTATCCACTTCTGGCTCGGCGACTATTTCAACAACACCTGCGAATGTGACGAATGTACAAAGGATACATATACCGATCATTACGTCCGCATGATAAACGACATCACCGACATCCTCGTCGCGCGCGGACTTGACACAAAGATCGTATTTGTCGTCTGCTACAACACATCTCATCCACCGAAAACCGAGCGTATAAAGCACCCGAAGAACGCCATGCTCCTTTTTGCACCAATCTCGCGTACCTTCGCAGAATCTTTCCCGAAAGGCTACAGAGTAACCGATATTCCCGAATACAAGACCAACGCGTTTGACCTGATATACGGAAAAACCGCATCCGTTGACGCAAACCTCGCATATCTCCACGCATGGAAGCAGGTTTACGACGGCGACGCGGCAGACTTTGATTATCACCTCATGTGGGATCACATTCTTGATGCAGGCGGCGAAGGAATTGCCAAGGTTGCTTATACCGATATCAAAAACTTTGATTCACTCGGCATGAACGGACTCATAAGCTGTCAGCTCCAGCGAAACTCATTCCCAACGTCCATCGCAATGACAACCATGGCGAAGGTGCTCTGGAACAACGATGTCAAATTCGAAGATATCAAACGTGAACTCTACGAGTCCACCTTCGGCGAGGACGCAGCTGACAAGCTCTGCGACTATTTTGCAACCCTTTCGCGAGCATTTGACGTTGGTGCGATAAGAGGCCAACGTATATTCGACCGCGAAGAATTCAAAGCAAAGATGGAGACCGCCGTCAAAGCGATGGACAACATAAAGTCGCTCATCGATGCGCACAAGAGCTGCGACGATCCCTGCCATAAAGAGTCATGGGAGATACTTGAGCTTCACCGTAAGGCGTATTCACTCATCGGCAAAGCAGTACTCGCGAAGCTCGCATACGATGAAGACACTGCCGCAAAACTGATCACGGAAGCACAGGCTGTCGTCTGGGAAAACGAAGATAAGCTCCAATCGGTTGTCGACTCCATGTATTTCTACCGCATGACCGACGAGCGCATCACGGTAAACGAAGTTTCAGGATTTACTGTTATATAAATTTAGGCGACCGTAATTGACATTATGCATCAATCGGTCGCCTACTTTTATATATAGAAAAAGTTTTGGAATTTTGTCGGGAGACGGTCCTCATATATATGAGAATCGTTTGAAAGCGTAAGCACCTTCGGAAGTATGTATGACGAGTCCCCGTCCTCACCGTCGTTAAAATCTATCACGGTGATACAGCTGTGTGAAATATCAAAATGCGTCGCAAACATCGGATACGGTATATCAAGTACACTTGATAAAAAAGCTATGCCGAAGCCCTGATGCGCAAAAAATGCCACCCGGTCATTGTTCGGAGCAACTGCTTTGTAACAGTGATTTTTGCGATCGTGCTCATATCCGAGCCTGTAAAGAAAGTGGTCGGTTTCTTTTTCGATACGTGCAATACCGCCGGGAAGCTTTGTGCCATTAAAGGCTTCATGCGTATACCATTTGTCGCCGAGTGAACGCACTTCATCCGAATTCATTATTCGTCTGTACTGCCCCTGATGCATATACCATGTACTGACACCTTTTTGATTTGGTGCTGATGCTTCCGGCCAGAAAAGCTCTTCATTTGCCCACGGCAGCTCCGTTATCGAAAGCTTTAAAAGCTCGGCTGTCGGCGTAGCTGTGTCAATCGCGCGCTGTGAATCGGAAGTGAATATACGGTTTAAGCCATGCTGCGAAAAACGGCGTGCAAGTGCTTCCGCCTGACGCTTGCCGAGAGGTGTCAGACTGTCGGGGTTGTAAATCGGATCAGCATGACGAATGTAGTAAAGTAACATAATATTCTCCTTGACACCGAAAACGGTGTTATTTTTTTATTCTTAATCCAAAATGCGACAAAATTATCGCTTTAAATAGTGTACAATGATATTGTAAATATTTTCAAGAAGGAGTCAAATACATGGAATGTAACGTCAAAAGTGAGCTTAACGGCTCGAAATTAACAATAACGATCGAGGGGGAAATCGATCACCACAGTGCACGAGGACTTCGGCAAAAGATAGATGAGCTTCTGTATTATTATCGTCCTGCCAAAACGGCGCTCGATCTTTCGTCGGTTGCGTTTATGGATTCATCGGGACTCGGCTTGATACTCGGCCGCTTCACGCTCGCACGTGAGCTTGGAGGGGAGCTTATATTAACCGATCCAAACGAAAGCGTCAGCAAAGTCCTCGAGCTTGCAGGAACATCCCGACTTATAAAGATTGAAAAAACAACAGTGAAAGGAAATTTAAAATGAAAAGCTTAATAAACGAAGTACGTTGTAAATTCTCCGCCATCAGCGAAAACGAAAGCTTCGCACGCAGTCTTGCGGTCACGTTCGCTTCACAAGCATCGCCGACGGTAACACAGCTTGCGGACATAAAGTGCGCCGTCAGTGAGGCTGTGACCAACTGCATTGTACACGCATACGGTGGCAGCGGCGGTATTGTTGATATGACGATGCGCAGATACGATAACGGCGAAATCGTGGTAACAATCAAGGATAAGGGCATTGGCATCGCTGATATTGCAGCAGCACGCGAACCGCTTTTCACAACGGACACAACCGGAGAGCGAAGCGGCATGGGATTTTCAATTATGGAAAGCATGACCGATTCCCTGCGAGTTAAATCCACGCCCGGAAAAGGTACAAGCGTTATTATGAAGATAAAAGTCGGTGTCGGCAATTAAACGCTACATAAAAAACACAAGAGGTAGAAACAATGGCAAACGCCGACTACACAAAAAACACCGAATTACTGCTGCGGGTACGAAACGGTGACAGTACAGCCGAAGCGGAACTGCTCGAAGCCAATATGGGACTCATACGCAGCATCGCACTTCGTTTCAAAGACCGCGCCGGCGAAAATCATGGCTGTGACTTCGAGGATCTGATTCAGCTTGGCGCAATCGGGATGATAAAAGCCATGAAAAGCTATGATCCGTCATTCGGAACGGTATTTTCAACCTATGCCGTACCGCTGATAATAGGTGAGATAAAGCGTTTCTTACGCGATGACGGGCCTGTTAAAGTGAGTCGCACAACCAAGCGTCTCGGCGCAGAGCTTATGCACACGCGAGAGGAATTTATGCGCCGTGAGGGGCGTGAGCCAACCGTTGACGAGCTCTCGGAAATATGTAAAATCTCACGTGAGGAGCTCTGTCAAGCACTTCTCTGCATGAAGCCGCCGCAGTCATTTTCCGACACGGTTACCGACGACGGCGTACAGCTCGGCGAGTTGCTTCCATCTGATGCGGACGAGCTTGACGGACTTTGTGACAAATTAGCACTTCGTGAGGCAATAAGCTCGCTTCCGCCGCAGCAGCGTGAGATAGTGGCGCTTCGTTATTTCCGTGACCTATCTCAGCAAGAGACTGCGAAGATTCTCGGGCTAACGCAGGTGAAGGTTTCACGCGAGGAAAAAAAGATCTTTGCAAAGCTCCGCAGTGTACTTTAATATTATAAATGACCGTACGTTCGTGTACGGTTTTTTTACGGCATTTACAGTATATCACACTTATTTTCGAAAGTAAAGCATTTTGTGTAAAGTTTTCTGAAAATGTGTACAACTAAAAAGCGCACACATCTTGACCGTGCCGTTTGGGGATGATATAATAGCCGCGTAAAATAAATTTTTGGAGGTATATTATGCGTCTTTATAACATCCCAAATTCCCTTTTATATTTTTCGCGTTACAATTGGTATCTTCGAGCTCTCAACACAAAGCAGGCGGAGCGCAGAAAAATACTCGCCGACATCAATTCGGGACTCATCAGCCGTGACACACTTGACAGCGATTGGCAAAAATCTCTCGAGGTTGAGATTGGCGAGTTAAAAAAGCATATGCAAGATATTGAATCAACAATCGAAGCCATCCCTGAAACACCGAGCCTTTTTCCCTGTAAATTATTTATGCGGCTTTATTTTGTCCTTGGAATGTCGATGACCGACACCGCCGAAAAAATGAATGTCAGCCTTTCAACTCTGCGACGAATACGCGACCGCGCGGCGCGACATTTCGATGATTTTCCGCCGCATAATTACTGATGATTGTTTTTTGTACTATTTTGCTCTGAATTTTGTTTTTTTATCGTTTTTGTGTATTGACATTTTTGTGAGAATGTGCTAAAATCAAACAGCAGGAACAAAGTTCCGAAATTTAAGGGAGGCATCAGGATATGAAAGAATTAAAATTTGAAGAATTATCACTCGATCAAAAGCTCGGCATGGTTATGGCAGGTATCATCCGCCCTATCAGATGCGAAGACAAATACGAAACATATGATCAGAATCTTGAGTTCGTGCTTGATCTCATTCGCAAACATGCTCTCGGCGCCGTTTGGGTTCCGCCGCAGTGCGACAGAGCTGCAGAGGCTATTCAAAAGGTCAAGGAAACCGCAGATTACCCGATACTTATTTTCACCGATGCAGAAAACGGTCTTGCGAGCGGCAAATACCATGTCGGAAGACACAATGCTATCGGCATGACGGGAAGCGAGGAGCTGGCATACACCTTCGGTAAAGTTGTTGCAATCGAAGCAAGAAATGCCGGCTACAACGTCGTTTGTGACCCCGTTGTTGATATGTGTAACGGATGGGGCTGCTGC
>CAYSFT010000028.1:0-28616 GCA_964430755.1 uncultured Lachnospiraceae bacterium
GCGCGACCTTGCCAAGGTCGAGGTGGCGGGTTCGAGCCCCGTAATCCGCTCCATTTTTTTCGGTAACTCCGAAAACGGAAGCTTAGCTCAGCTGGGAGAGCATCTGCCTTACAAGCAGAGGGTCACAGGTTCGAGCCCTGTAGCTTCCACCACTAAACGGTCTGAAGGCGAGCAGCTTTCGGCCGTTTTAATTTTTATCGTTGAAAAGCAAGGTATTATAATGAAATCTAAACATAATTCTTATTTTCTCAATCTGATCTTCCCTGCGTTCGTGTTCGGATCGATCACGGGAATCCTCACCGCTATTTTAATAACGCTCTACAAGCTCTGTGCAAAATATATCGTGCACTTTTCACAAGTCGGATATCATCATCTTCGCGAAAATATCATTTTTCTGCCTGCCGTAATAGCCGTATTGTTCGGTGTCGCAATGCTCTTTGCTGTCTGTTATAAAAAAATCCCGAATCTTCAGGGCGGCGGTATACCAACCTCAATCGGAATTTTACGCGGTATAATAAGGTTCGATTGGCTTAAAAATCTAATCGGCGTTTTCTTCCTTTCGCTTGGTGCCTTTCTCATTGGTGTTCCGCTCGGAACTGAAGGTCCTTCGGTGCAAATGGGTACTGCGATAGGCAGAGGAAGCATCGCCTGTCTCGCGAAAAAACGCATGGCATGGGATAGATATTCAATGACCGGCGGTGCTTGTGCCGGCTTCTCGGTTGCAACCGGCGCACCGATATCGGGTATACTCTTCGGCATTGAAGAAGCACATCAACGAATCTCCCCTATGATTATTATTGTCAGCGCAACATCGGTGATGTTTTCATACCTGACAACACAATTGATCGCGCCGATCCTTGGCGTCAGCGAAACACTTTTCCCCGAAATACAGCTCACTGTTTTGAGCGTAAAAGACGTTTGGATTCCGCTTGTCATCGGTATCGCCGTTGGCTTTTTTGCAGTGGGATTTCTTAAATATTACCGTCTCATAAACAAATTCATCACCAAAAGAGCGAAAAAAATTCCACACAGCATAAAAATATTCACTATCTTTCTCTTAACGCTCATCGCGGGACTCTTTTCCTATTCATTTGTTTCAACAGGTCATGAGTTCATCCTCTCGCTCCTTAACGGAAAAACAGCGATTTATATGCTGATACTTTTACTTTTAGTGCGTTCAACCTTAACGCTCGCTTCAAATGGTGCACGTATCACCGGCGGTATCTTCCTGCCGATCTTGGCGCTCGGCGCAGCCATATCCGCATTGCTTGCAGAATGTGCCGAAAATCTCCTCGGACTTAATGAAGAATATCACATGATCATTCTCGTTCTCGGCATCGGAGCCTGCATATCGGGAATGATGAAAATGCCGCTGACGGCGATAGTTTTTTCCGTTGAGGCACTGTCATGTCACGACAATATATTTTATGTTATCGTCGCCACAGCCACAGCGTTCATAATAACCGAAATTTTCGACGTTAAATCAATCAACGACAGCGTGCTTGATAATAACGTCAAACACCTGAACCGTGATAAAGAAATGATCGTTATTGATACGTTTGTCACAGTCAAGCCGGGGGCATTCGCCATCGGTAAACAGATACGCGACATCTTCTGGCCTGCTAATCTTTTTGTTCTGTCAGTAAAACACAGTGAAAAGCAGGATGCGCAGGTTGATGAGCACGGCGGTAAAGCCATCCGCGAGGGTGACACACTTCATGTGCGTTATTCCACCTATGATGAGGCGCAAACCCGTTCGGAGCTTATCGCGATCGTCGGCGAGCAGGAATATGTCGAAGCCGAAACCGATATTATATAACAAAAAACGGTTGTCCGCAAAATAGAGACGGACAGCCGCTTTTATTATTATTTCACAATGTTGCTCTTAAGATTAAACCTATCAAAAACAAAGCCGAGAACCACGAAAATCACCGCACTGGCAACAGCCTGGAGAACATTACCCCAAATCCACGCAAGCGGTGCCGCAAAGCTCTTTGCAAGAATGACATCATAAAGATAGTATCCGACGATGCAGACAACTCCTGCAGGAACAACCGCTGTAAGATTTCGCGCGCAGAGGATTTTTCTGCTTTTATATGTAAAGAACAACGCCATCGCTGCCTTAATAAGAGCCGTACCGGGCGTGTAAATGATGAAACCCGTCAGAGCATCAGCAAGTCCTGCGCCAATTGCACCGACCGCACAGGCGTACGGCATCGGCAGAAGCACAGCCGCAAGGTATATAAACGCATCACCGATATGAACATATCCACCGGCACCCAGCGGAATACGGGGAAGATACGCCGTTGCAACAAAAACGAGCGCGCAAAGCACAGCCGCAATCGTCATGAGACGTATATGGTTATTTTTCGAGTTTGACATTATCATCGTCCTCCTTCATCAATCTGTATAGATTTTTTTCAAGCCGCAATCCCTCACGGCGAGGCGTGTCATAATTCGAAGTATCGGCAATCATCTCTGCGGTAACGCCGCCTGCAAATTCAACAGCAGCGTGAAAATCCTCACCGTTAAGCATTGAGCCAAGCAGCACCGACGCAAAAAGATCACCGGTTCCCGGATATCCGTTTTTGATACGGTGAATTATGTGCACGCTCTCACGCTCGGCAGAGTCCCTGTCATAAGAAAGCGTCGCAATACGTTCATCCAAAAGCTCAACACCCGTGAGCGCAAGCTTTTTAACGCCGTAAACATCAGCAAGCTTTCGTCCAAGGCGTTCAGCCTCAAGAAGAGCCTCATCGGGAGAAAGCGTCGAAGTGTCGCGATAGTCCTCATCGCAGAGAAGATACGCCTCTGTGAGATTGGGCGTTATAATATCCGCCTTGTGGCAAAGCTCGCGCATACGCTGACACATCTCGGGCGTATACGTCTGATAAACCTTTCCGTCATCACCCATAACGGGATCAACAAGCACAAGTGAAGCACCGCCGAACATCTCAATCGCCTTTGTAACAGTGTCGATCTGCCCTGCACTGCCGAGAAAGCCGGTGTAAATAGCATCGAAACCGATTTTGAGCGACTTATAATGCTCAAGCGCAGGCATCATAGTGTCGGAAAGATCGGTGAAGGTCATATTGTAAAAGTCACCGGTGTGAGTTGAAAGAAGTGCAGTTGGGAGCGGAACGACCTGCATCCCCATAACCGAAAGAGCGGGGATGATGACAGTCAGCGCACACCGTCCGAAGGCAGACAGATCATGCACGGCAAGTATTCTTTTTGTATCGTCACGCTGCATGACGCACCTCCGAAATCAAATTTATCATAATACTATTATACTACAAAATTTTCACGTATGCAATACGCACATGAAATAAAAACGAAAGTTATACACGGCGTAAAATTAGCAGAATTTCACCGCGAACAAGTGCGGCTCATATGCAACTGCGCCAAAAAGAAGCAATGAAGCCACTGCGCCGCCGACGAAGTTGGCGGCGGACGAACAGTCACCGCTAACAAAGCGAATCCGAAGCCGTTCGTCCTGCCAGCTTCGCCGGCATCCGTGGCTTCATTATTTCTTTGCTGGCTCAAAGTTACTCAAAGCCTTCCCTTGGGGGAAGGTGTCGAACGCAGTGAGACGGAAGAGGGCAAACTCTCAACTCCGCCTGACGGCTTCGGATTCGCTTTGTTGGCTATAACCGTTTCTCCGCCGCCAACTGCGTCGGCGGCTCAGTCGCTTATTTGATAGAAAAAAGTGTGTACTGCGCTTCACACAAAAAGCCACCCGTTCGTGAGCATTTCACATAAACAGGTGACTTTCGTTAGATTATAAAATCGAGAAGTTTACAATAAGTGCCGCGAATACGATGGATATCATCGAAAGCAACTTGATGAGAATGTTGATGGACGGACCTGCTGTGTCCTTGAACGGGTCACCGACAGTGTCGCCAACAACCGCCGCTTTGTGACAGTCAGAACCCTTACCGCCGTGATTACCGCCCTCGATGTATTTCTTCGCATTGTCCCATGCGCCGCCCGAGTTTGACATATAAACAGCCATCAAAAAGCCCGTTACAGTCGCACCTGCAAGCATACCGACAACGCCCGTACAGCCGAGTATCATTCCGACAATGATCGGTACGACAACCGCAACGATGGTCGGAAGCACCATCTCACGAAGACTTGCCTTGGTGCAAAGGTCAACGCATTTTGCATAATCGGGATCTGCCTTGCCGTCCATGAGTCCCGTGATTTCACGGAATTGACGGCGCACCTCTTTAACGACACTCTGTGCCGCTCTTCCGACAGAATTCATAGTGAGTGCCGCAAAAACGAACGGCAGACACGCGCCGATAAACAAACCGATCAGAACCGTGGGATTCGTGATATTGAGATTCGCAATCTTTTCAGCACCGCCCTCAATCGTGTTGATTTTATCTATGTAAGACGCCATCAGCGCAAGTGCGGTCAACGCCGCAGAACCTATCGCAAAGCCTTTACCGGTTGCCGCAGTGGTGTTGCCGAGCGAGTCAAGCGCATCTGTACGCTCGCGCACCTTTTCGTCAAGACCTGCCATCTGCGCAATACCGCCTGCGTTATCGGCGATAGGACCGTAAGCATCGGTTGCAAGCGTGATACCGAGGGTGGAAAGCATACCGACCGCTGCGAGAGCGATACCGTAAAGTCCGCGAGAAGCATCACTTGCACCGCCCGAAACGAAGTATGCAACGAGTATGCAAACCGAAACAATAATTATCGGAAGAAGTGTTGAGAGCATACCAACAGACAAACCGCCGATGATGATCGTGGCAGTACCCGTTTCACTTGTCGCGGCGAGATTTTTTGTCGGCTTATAGCTGTCCGAGGTGTAATACTCGGTTGCACGTCCAATCAGAACGCCGCCGACAAGACCTGCGAAAATCGCAAAATAGATCGGCCAATAATCCTTTCCGAGCACAAACCACACAAGCGGGAACGAGGCTATCGCAATAACGACCGCCGAGAAGTTTGTACCGCGCGAAAGTGCACCAAGAAGCTGCTTCTGTGTTGCACCCTCTTTAGTTTTAACGAAAAATGTACCAACTATCGAGCAAACGATACCGAGCGCGGCTATAAGCAGCGGAAGCGCCATCGCGGAAAAGCCGTGGAACGCCGCAACACCGAGTGCACACGCGGAAATGACCGAACCAACGTAAGATTCATAAAGATCGGCGCCCATACCTGCAACGTCACCGACATTATCGCCTACGTTATCGGCAATTACAGCAGGATTTCGGGGATCGTCCTCGGGTATACCTGCTTCGACCTTACCAACAAGGTCAGCACCAACGTCCGCCGCCTTGGTGAAGATACCGCCGCCGACACGTGCAAAGAGTGCCATTGACGATGCACCCATACCGAATGTCAGCATTGCGCTTGTGATTGCTTCTGCCTCAAGAGCGAACACGAACTTCAGCAGGAAAAACCAAATCGAAATATCGAGCAGTCCGAGTCCGACAACGGTGAAGCCCATAACGCTTCCGGCTGAAAATGCAACACGGAGTCCGCGGTTAAGCTCATCGCGGCAGGCATTAGCACATCTCGCATTTGAAAGAGTGGCGATTTTCATGCCGACAAAGCCCGAAAGCGCCGAAAAGACGCCGCCGGTTAAAAATGCAAACGGCACAAACGGGGTGATCATCTTCATAATCGCCATCACGCCGAGCAGGACAAACATAACGCCGAAGAAAACGGCGACGATACGGTACTGGCGTTTAAGATACGCATTTGCACCCTTTCGGATGGATTCGGATATCTTCTTCATTAAGTCAGTGCCTTCGGGGAATTTCATAACCTTAAACGCTAAGAACAGCGCAAAAAGCAACGCAAGCACCGCGCTCGCAAAGGTCAAGCAAACAACTAATTTTTCGTTCATTTCTGTTCTCTCCTCTAAACAGTCTGCAATGTTACATTTTGGCAATTTTCACGTTATAAAGTGCAAAAATGTTACAAAACGCAAAGATTGACAAAAATTATGCAAACTTCTTCATAAATTCACAATTTTCACTGTAAACTAATGTATCGGAGACATGGACAAAACCACATCCCCGATACTCGGTCAAATATTTGTTTTTTGCCTTAAAGCGCGAAATTAGTCGCTGATATAAGGCAGGAGTGCAACGTGACGTGCACGCTTGATAGCACTGGTCAGCTGACGCTGATGCTTTGCGCAGGTACCGGAAATTCTTCTGGGAAGAATCTTTGCACGCTCGCTGATATACTTGCGAAGTCTCGCGGTATCCTTGTAATCGATCTCGTCGATCTTATCTGCGCAGAACTGGCAGACCTTCTTCTTTCTGCGCATACCTGCACGGAAAGGCTTAGAAGCGTCTCTTTCGGTTCTCTCTCTATCCATTTTATGAAACCTCCTTTATTAATATCAGAACGGCAGTTCGTCGTCACCCTCAAGTGTTTCAAACTGGGGTGCTGCGCCGCCCTGTGATGCCGGAGCCTGTCCGGCCGGTGTTGAGTACGGCATATCGCTGTAAGCGGAGGGCATATAACCCGCTCCGCCGTTTGTCGGACCTTCACCCTTGGCATCAACAAAGTTTATTTCGTCAGCAACAACATCTGTTGAATACTGCTTATTTCCTTGCTGATCATTCCAAGTGCGAGTCTGAATCGAACCGACAACACAAATAGAGGAACCCTTCTGGAAATAGCGGCAAACAAACTCAGCCTGCTGACGCCATGCCGTTACACGGATGAAATCTGCCTGAGGCTGACCGTTCTGTCCGTCCTCGCTTCTTGAAGCAAAACGACGGTTAACAGCGATGGTAAAGCTTGTTACCATTACTCCGGTGGGAGTCTGGCGAAGCTCGGGAGTCGCAGTAAGGCGGCCACCGAGAATGACTTTGTTAAAATTGAAGTTTGCCATTGTCCTTATCCTCCATTATGTTTTTGATTATTCAGCGTCTGCAGCGGGAGCTGTTGCTTCTTCGGCAGGAGCAGCGGCAGCCTTCTTTGCGAGTTTCTTCTCGTCATGCTTGATAACGATCGAACGCATGATGCCGTCTGTAATGCCGAATACACGCTCAAGCTCGAGCGGAAGAGTGGGAGCGCTCTTGAAGTTTACAAGAACGTAATAACCCTCGGTCAGATCGTTGATCGGATATGCGAGCTTGCGCTTACCCCATTCATCAACAGACTCGATGGTACCATTGGCAGCGATAAGACCGGTGAACTTGTCAACCAGTGCCTTCACGCCCTCCTCACCCTGCTGTACATCAACGATAAACAGAGTTTCGTAGGATGAAATCTTATCCATTGTGTTACACCTCCTCATGGACATTAGACCGAACGCCTCAAAAATTTGCGTCCGGTAAGGAGAGAATACTTATGCAAGGGCATAAATATCCCATACCAGGACAGTATTATACCACACAAAAAAGAAATTGTCAAGGGTTTTCCATAATTTTTTTATATTACCGAACAAAAAAACGACTGTACACGTTCTTTGCATACAGTCGGAGATATTTTATTTACAGAAATTATCAACGTAGCTGTTGATTGCCGCCTCGATAACCTTAACGGCAGTCTCACGGTCAGCAACCTCGTTTACAGCAGTCTCTTTGTTTTCGAGATTCTTGTAAACTCTGAAGAAATGCTGCATTTCATCGAAAATATGCTTGGGAAGCTGATCAATGTTTGTATAGTGGTTATACGTCGGATCGGAGAACGGGATCGCAATGATCTTTTCGTCGCTTCTGCCGTTGTCGATCATCGAGATAACACCGATCGGGTACGCACGTACAAGCGACAGTGGCTCGAGCGACTCCGAGCAAAGCAAGAGCACGTCAAGCGGGTCCTGGTCGTCACCGTAGGTACGCGGTATAAAGCCGTAATTTGCCGGATAATGAGTTGAGGTGTAAAGGATACGGTCGAGCATGATGTAGCCCGTTTCCTTGTCAAGCTCATATTTTTTCTTGCTTCCCTTGGAAATTTCGACAACGCAGACGAAATCCTCGGGGTTTATGCGTTTAGGGGAAATATCGTGCCAGATATTGGACATTGGGTTCACTCCATTTTATAGTTTTTATAATTATATCATAAATATGGTTCCTTGTCAAGTTGCGTCACAGGAGCAGCTCATCAAGCTTGATGATATCTCCGGCTCCCATGACAATGAGCATATCACCGTCACAAAGCTCCGAGCGAAGATATTTTGCAATAGCCTCATTTGAGGACAAATAAACAGCACCGTCTATCTTCTCTGCAAGAGCCGCCGAGCTGACACCGTACACATTCGTCTCGCGTGCGGCATAAATGTCAGCAAGGATGAGATGTACATCGTCAAACGAAGCGGCAAACTCATCAAACAGCTCACTTGTACGCGAATAGGTGTGCGGCTGAAATACAACGAACACACGCTTGTAACCGCATTCGAGCGCACCGGCAAGCGTCGCCCTTATCTCGGTCGGATGGTGAGCATAGTCGTCGTAAAGCGGCACATTTGCGCCCGATGCGAGTCCTGTAACATTTCCGCGCAGCTCCATGCGGCGTTTTGCACCTTTGTAATCGGAAAGCCCCTTCGCAATAGCATATGCCGGCACACCGCAGATATCGGCAGCGGCAGCAGATGCAAGAGCGTTCATGATGTTATGACGTCCCGTAACGCCAAGCTTCACATGAGCAAAAAGCTTACCTTTTTTAATTATATCAAGCTCGGGCTTGCCGTGATCGAATGTAACATTGTCTGCATAAAAATCGGCATTGTCACCCATTCCGAATGTAACTTTTCTGCCGGTATAACCCTCAGCGGCACGTGCAACATTTTCGCAGTCCGCGTTTACCACAGCATAACCGTCTTTTGCTATATCAAGGTATCTTTTGAATGAGGAGATTATCTGTTCAAGATCCGCAAAATAGTCCGGATGATCCATGTCGATATTCAGGACGACGGCGATATTCGGCGTGAACGACAAAAACGAATCTTTGTATTCACAAGCTTCCATAATAAAATTCTCGCGTGAACCGATACGGTAAGCACCGCCAATCGCAGAAAGCTCTGCGCCCGAAACGATTGTCGGATCAAGCTCGGCGGCGAGGAAAATATGCGAGATCATCGAGGTTGCGGTGGATTTTCCGTGCATACCCGAAACGCCGATGCGATTTTTGTGGTGACTCATCAGATAACCGAGAAAGTCCGCACGGTAAACGCAGTGCTTTTCACCCGTCTTATCAAGCTCAAGGGCATATGCAAGCTCGGGATTGTCCTCCGAAATCGCGGCGGTGTAAACGATGATGTCATATGAAGTTATATGCTCGGGCGAGAGGTCGTAATAAACGGTCACGCCGTCAGCTTCGAGTGTTTTTGTAAGATGCGATGGTGTGCGGTCATAACCGCCGACTCTCATACCGAGTGCTTTTGCGATATGTGCAAGCGAGGACATACTTATTCCGCCGATTCCGATGAAGTAAACCGAGCGCGGCTCTTTGAATATTTCCTCAAGCTGTGAGAGCGAATAGCTTGTGTACATATTGGTTCTCCTGTGAGATTTTGTTTCATATACTAATTATATCACACAAACAGGGAAAATAAAAGTCTTTTTTCAAAATATCATTATGTTTATAAGAAAAAATCCACCCACAGTGTGCTTATTCACAAAACCGTCGAATTCGTGTAACAAAAGATACGAAACTGCTTCATAAAAAACTTTCTTTGCCGCCTCATAAATTTCAAAAATTCACTGCATAATTTTCACATTTATAATGTATAATAAAAACAGGATTAAAAAGATCCCGATAAAAACAACAAATAAAGTCAGCCCGACAGAAATGTAACGCACACCAACACTTGTTGCGGGCAAAAAACGGAGGAGAAAAAATGGTAATCACGGATATCAAGGTAAGAAAGCTTTTTGACGAAGGCCCCATGAAGGCTATTGTTTCTGTAACCTTTGACGGTCAGCTCGCAGTTCACGACATCAAGGTTATTAACGCAAGAGACAAATATTTCATCGTAATGCCCAGCAGAAAGAACCCCGATAATACTTATCGCGACATCGTTCACCCGATTAACGCGCAGTTCAGAGGTGAGCTTGAAGCAGCTGTCATCGACGCCTATAACAAGGAAGTTGAGCTTGCTGCTGCAGCCGCTGACGCTCCTGCGGAGGAAGCAGTCGCAGATGCCGAGGTTGAGGCATAACCCCCAAAAATAGTACAGAGCTGTCCTATAAAGGATGGCTCTTTTTTTGCCGCCACCTCTAACTTCAGCCGCTTTAAGCGGCGTTACTGCGTTGCAGAGGCGAAGAAGGCGCAAGTGGGGCGACGTCCCCGACGCCCCGCTTGCCGCCTAAAAAAGAGCTCTCTCCTAACGAGAAAGCTCCTGTTTGTATTTATTTAGGCAAAACTTCCATAGGATCAATAGTCAACTCGTTTATGCGAACCTCAAAGTGAAGATGAGTTCCGTATGAAAGTCCCGTGCTTCCCATTGTTCCAATCTGCTGTCCTTTGAAAACCTTATCGCCAACCGATACCTTGATCTCATCAAGGTGTGCGTAAACGGTGGAATATCCGTTAACGTGCGCAATTCTTATGTTGTTTCCGTATGATGGAGTGTTATCTGCGAAAACGACAACGCCGCCGTCAGCCGCCCATACGGGTGAACCCGTAACATTGGGCAGGTCAATTCCGAGATGGAACTCGGTGTAACCGTAAATAGTACGCCAGCCGTAACCCGAGGAAACGCCGAACGGAGTTTCACAAGGCCAGATGAATTTACCTGTCGGAACTGCCGCCGGGACTGCTTTTGTTCCGGTGCTGACTATTCTGTCGACCGGCTGCTTTGTTATGCTTTCACGAAGCGGAATTCGTTCAACAATCGTGCCGTTTGAATCGTAAAGAATCTCGTATGTGATGTTTCTTTCGCCGTCCACACCTTCGCTGATGAGCTTTTCCGTTCCGATGTAAAGGTATGGATCATCAACATACGTGGTTTCAAATGGAATATATTCTGTCAGTGTTATTGTGTTTGTGTAATTATATTCAAGCAGAGCATCGTCTGCCGAGGAAACCTCTGTCGATCGAGTTCCGGAATATCCGATTTCGGAATTGTCTTCAATACTCGGCGCCGCCGCTGAAACCGCACCGATCTTCGCCGCTGTGTCTGCGTTGAGAACTGCATCCGGAAGTCCATCACTTGATGTAACATCCGTTAGCGGATTTACAAGGAGGTTTATCTCCTCAATGGATTTGAACATTGTATTAAGGCAAAGCTGCTTTTCAACGCGAACGCTGTTTTTTAATTTAACGTCCTCGAAAAACTCGGATTTTTTTGCAAAAAGCTCAAATTCGATGTTTCCGATAAGTGATTCAAGCTCATCGCCGTTTTCATTTGCGGCAACCTGCTTATCATCAATATAAAGCATATAACCTTCAGAAAAATCCGCAGCAACACGGTCCCAGAGAAGATTGTAACAATCGTCCTCGCTCAGATATTCGGGATCGTCTGTATGTACGAGATTGAAGGATATATTAAAGTTTGGGGCATAATCCCCTGCCGTTGCATTGTAAATTGTGGATTCAAGCTGAGCTGCGGCACTTTGCATATCGGAATATGAACTGACATAGCCGCACGACACTCCATCGATATTCGCATTTATAGCGATCTCTCGGGAGGAAAGGTTTGATAAATACATACCGACTCCGATGCAGGCAAGCGCGGGAACTATGAGTCCGAGCGCACTCTTTATCTTGCCGGCAAGGCTGTGCAATGGCTTGGTGTCCACCTGTTTTTGTGACATAGTGATCTCCTTATTTTATCATTCCGATGAGGTTCAAATACTTGTTGTCGTATCTTGGGGAAAAGACTTTTACTTGACAGTGACTGCTTCCATGCAGAAACGCTTTTCTTATTATAACCTATTTTTCCGTGAAAATCAAGAGCGTAAAGGAATATTTGTGCATTTTGCACAGTCATTTTTTGTGAATTAGACTCAAAAGCGGCGCAAAATTGTGATATAATCACCATTGTGCCGACATTGGTTGTCATCCCCTTCGGATAATACGAAAATCGAAGCGGCGTGATTCGGGTTTGCCCTCATCCGTCTCGCTGATGGCTCGGAATCTCCCCATGGGGAAGACTTTGGGGTTAGGCTCGCGACGGTGACGCAGCCTTGCTTGGTTGGTGCAACTGCAAAAACAAGGTTAAAATCATGCAGAACAAAAATATTTTTTATTATTGACATAACACACCGCTTGTGTTATAATCTAAAGTAGAAAATTTTATATTCAGGAGCGAAAATACGTTGAAAACACCTTTTGTAACAAAATCACAGCTTGAAAAAATTATCGAAACCTACCCCACACCCTTCCATATCTATGATGAAAAGGGTATACGCGAGCGCGCACGTGCACTTAATGCCGCATTCGCATGGAATAAAGGCTTTAAGGAATATTTTGCCGTCAAGGCAACACCTAACCCTGTACTGCTCGATATACTCAAGCAGGAGGGCTGCGGCACGGACTGTTCGTCACTTACCGAGCTTATCATGAGTGAACGAGTCGGTTTCAAGGGCGACGATATCATGTTCTCCTCTAACGCAACCCCTGCCGAGGACTTCAAAAAAGCAGCCGAGCTTGGCGCGATAATCAACCTTGACGACTTCACTCATATTGATTTCCTCGAAAAAACCATCGGCTATATCCCCGAAACCATCTGCTGCCGTTTCAATCCCGGCGGAGATTTCCGTATCAGCACACAGATCATGGGCTCACCCAGTGAAGCAAAGTACGGCATGACCGAGGAACAGATCGTCGAGGCTTATAAGATCCTCAAGGCAAAGGGCGCGAAACGCTTCGGTATCCATGCGTTCCTTTCCTCAAATAATACCAATAACGAATATTACCCCACTCTCGCAGGCGTACTCTTTAAGCTCGCTGTCGAGATTCAGAAAAAGGCAGGCGTCGATATCTCGTTCATTAACCTCTCGGGTGGCGTCGGCGTACCATATCTTCCCGACGCAGAGCCGGCTGATATCGCTGTAATCGGCGAGGGCGTACGTAAGGTTTATGAGGAAATTCTCGTTCCCGCAGGACTCGGTAATGTTTCGCTTTTCACCGAGCTTGGCAGATATATGCTCGCTCCCAACGGTATGCTCATCACCAAAGCGATCCACGAAAAGCACATTTATAAGGAATACATCGGCTGTGACGCCTGTGCCGCTAACCTCATGCGCCCGGCAATGTACGGCTCGTATCATCACATAACCGTCATGGGCAAGGAAAACGCTCCCTGCGATCACAAATATGACGTAACAGGCGGACTTTGCGAGAATAACGATAAATTCGCAATCGACCGTATGCTTCCGAAGATCGACATCGGCGACATTCTCGCTATCCACGATGCAGGTGCACACGGCTTCGCAATGGGTTACAACTATAACGGTAAACTCAGAAGTGCCGAGCTTCTTTATAAGGACGACGGCTCGGTTGAGCTTATCCGCCGCGCCGAAACCCCCGATGATTACTTCGCAACTCTCGGCGTAACCAAGTTTTTCAAATAATATATCTAGGGGAAAAAAGGAAATGTTACCGATAGCACTTCAACTTTATTCAATTCGTGACGATGTTGCGGCGGATATGCACGCGGCACTCGTCAAGGTTAAGGAAATGGGATACGACGGCGTTGAGCTTGCCGGCGCACTCAGAGCAGAGCCCGAGCAGATCAAAGCATGGTGTGATGAGCTTGGACTCATTCCGATCAGCGCACACGTCCCTTATGTTTCACTTCTGAACGACACCGAAGAAACAATCAAGCAGTATGCAAAAATCGGTGTTAAATATGTTGCAATTCCGGGTTATTCGGAGGAATACCGTCCGGGCAGAGAAAAGTTCGGCGAGCTTATCGAGAGCATGTACAAAATCGGTGATATCTGCAAAAAGTACGGCATACAGCTGATTTATCACAATCATGATTTTGAATTTGCAAAGATCGACGGCGAATATGCCCTTGACTATATTTACAGAACCGTTCCGGCAGACGTTATTGAACCGCAGCTCGACACCTGCTGGGTTAACGTCGGCGGCGAGGATCCGGCGGCGTATGTACGCAAGTATTCGGGTCGCATCAATATCGTTCATCTGAAGGATTTCGCAGGTCAGAAATCGAAAAAGATGTATGCACTCATCGGCATTGACGAAAAGGAAACTGCAGAGGAAGCGAACACGTTCGAGTTCCGTCCCGTCGGATTCGGTAAGCAGAATATGCCCGACATCATGAAAGCGTCGATTGAAGCAGGTGCCAAGTGGGTTGTTGTTGAGCAGGACAACCCCTCGCTCGGAAAGACTCCCCTTGAATGTGCAAAGCTCTCGATTGATTATCTGAAGCTTCTCTCGCAGATCGTTTGAGTCACAATCGAATAAAAACAAAAGCTCGAGTTTTTTGAACTCGGGCTTTTTAATTTGTGCAGAAAGTGCGCAAACTAACTTCAGCCGCGTCAGCGGCGTCATGTACTAAACAAGCAAAGTTGCACCGTCGCCGATGCAATTGGCTGCAGATGCTTCCGTGTCTCTTTGGCGGCAAAAGTCAGCAATAAACTCGAAGTTGTGCTTCGTGTAAATAAAAAATCTGCCCGTATATTTCAACGGACAGATCGTTTTTCATCTGATCTCAACGGTTACACGCTTACCGATTGTGTTGGCTGCGGCCTTCATGACAAGACGAATCGACTTTGCGATTTTGCCGTGTCTTCCGATGACCTTACCCATATCATCCTCGGCAACGTGAAGCTCGAGCATTACGTCGTCACCCTCGACGGTTTCGATAACCTCAACCTTTTCGGGATCGTCAACGATAGCCTTTGCAATATCGGTGAGAACTTTTTTAAGCTCGACCATGATTATCAGTGCGCCGAGGCTTATTCGATAGCGCCGGACTTCTTGAGGAGAGCCTTAACGGTATCGGTGGGCTGTGCGCCGTTAGCGATCCACTTCTTTGCCTTGTCTGCGTCAATCTTGATCTCTGCAGGCTCGGTCATAGGATTGTAGGTACCGATAACCTCGATGAATCTGCCGTCACGGGGGTAACGGGAATCAGCAACTACAACGCGGTAGTAAGGGTTCTTCTTTGCGCCAAGTCTTGTAAGTCTTAATTTAACTGCCATTTTAAATTTCCTCCGAAAAATTATGTTTTTGTTTTTTTATTTATTTGAAACCCGTTAAAACGGGAATTTCATCTTACCTTTTCGTCCGAA
This sequence comes from uncultured Lachnospiraceae bacterium, assembly GCA_964430755.1. Classification (GTDB taxonomy): domain Bacteria; phylum Bacillota; class Clostridia; order Oscillospirales; family CAG-272; genus Flemingiibacterium. The sequence continues at coordinate 15,189 of CAYSFT010000028.1, forward strand.
GCGTTTTCCGCCTGTCATCGAGGAAAACTTCTTCATCATCTGCTTCATCTGATCGTATTGCTTTAAGAGTCGGTTAACATCCTCAACCTTCATTCCGGCACCGTCTGCAATACGCTTCTTTCTCGATGCGTTAATGATATTCGGATCGTCTCTTTCAGCCGGCGTCATCGAAAGAATTATCGCCTCGGTGCGGTCAAGCTGACGTTCATCAAACTTCGCATCCTTGAGAGCGTTTGCGTTAACGCCCGGTATCATTCCGACAAGCTGTTCGAGTGAACCCATGCCGCGCACCTGCTTGAACTGTTCAAGAAAATCGGTCAGCGTGAAGCGCTGCTCACGCATTTTACGCTCAAGCTCAAGCGCCTGCTTTTCATCAAAGCTCTGCTGTGCCTTTTCGATAAGCGAGAGCACGTCACCCATGCCGAGTATACGTGATGCCATTCTATCGGGGAAGAACGGCTCGATCATGTCAAGCTTTTCGCCCATACCGACGAATTTTATCGGCTTTCCTGTCACATGACGCACCGAAAGTGCCGCACCGCCTCGGGTGTCGCCGTCCAGCTTGGTCAGCACAACGCCCGTGATGTCGAGCAGCTCGTTAAACGATTCTGCAACATTGACTGCGTCCTGACCTGTCATCGCATCGACAACAAGCAGTATTTCCGCAGGCTCGACCGCCGCCTTGATATCGCGAAGCTCATTCATCAGCACCTCGTCGATGTGTAAACGTCCTGCGGTATCAATGAACACCATGTCGTGTCCGTGCTTCTTTGCGTGCTCGATACCTGCCTTGGCGATCTCAACGGGGCTCACCTTGTCTCCCATCTGGAAAACGGGTATTTCAAGCTGTCCGCCGACGACCTCAAGCTGTTTTATCGCGGCAGGGCGGTAAACGTCGCAGGCAACGAGAAGCGGACGCTTGCTCTGTTTTTTGTACATTCCTGCAAGCTTACCTGCGTGTGTCGTTTTACCTGCACCCTGCAGACCGACCATCATGATAACCGTAGGCGGTCTTGACGAGATGTGTAACTTTGACTGTGTACCGCCCATGAGCGTGCACAGCTCTTCATTTACTATCTTAACAACCTGCTGTGCCGGCATGAGACTCTCAAGAACCTCCTCGCCGACCGCACGCTCGGTGACAGTTTTAATAAAATCCTTGACGACCTTGTAGTTAACGTCAGCCTCAAGCAGTGCGAGCTTTACCTCGCGCATACCTGCCTTAACGTCCGCCTCGGTGAGCTTACCCTTGTTTCGGAACTTACCGAGCGCCGCCGTCATTTTATCAACTAAACTTTGAAACATCAAAATCCTCCGTGTGTTCTATCGTCAGATCGTGACTGTTTTTACCTTATTTATAATATCATCAAGCTCCATGCGTTTCTCCGTGTCGGAAGAATCCCGAAGCGCTTCAAGACGGGGAATGATATCCGTCATCGTCTTTTCGATCTCACGGAACTTCGCGGCAAGTCCGAGCTTTTCTTCATACTCGGTGAGCTGTGCCCTTGCCTTGGTGATGCTGTCGCGCACACCCTGACGGGTGATACCGGCATTCTCGGCGATCTCGGCAAGTGAAAGATCCTCGTTATAATAAAGCTCCGCCGCGTCACGCCTTGAATCGGAAAGAAGTTCTCCGTAAAAGTCAAGCAGTAAGCCTATTTCAAGATCTTTTTCATGAAATGCCAACTAAATCACCTCTTGCATTTTATAAGGTGTTTGCGAGTGCTGTAAAGCAAATCGCTTTACAAGTATACCACCAAAACCCGATTTTGTCAAGGGGTATTTGAAAATTTTCTAAAAAATATTCTCGTCGCGCCAAAATTCAACCGTAGGGTGAATTTGTCTATCGTTATCACCGTATAAGTTATTGACAAAAGTTGATGCTCGGTTTATAATTGAGGTAGAATATAAAGTAACGGGAGGTATATATGTACGACACCGCGAATTTATCGTCAAACATGAAAAAATACCGCAAAGCACTCGGGCTTACTCAAACCGAGCTTGCGAAAAAGCTTTTCATCTCAACTCAAAGCATCTCAAAATGGGAAACGGGACTCTCCTTTCCCGATATAAAAAATCTTTGTATGCTCGCATCGGCACTCTGCGTAACGACCGATGATCTACTCCGCTCAAATATCCGGAGCGATAAAAATGCAATGATAGCCATTGATGGCGGCGGCACAAAAACCGAGTTCATACTCTTTTACGAAACAGGCGAAATACTCGGCAGAATCGTTTTAAAGGGCTCAAACCCAAACACATACGGCATCGAAAACGCCACCGCGACACTCCGCGAGGGTATCGACTCGCTTCTTCGTATCTGCCCGACAGTAACCGCGATATACGCAGGTATTGCAGGCTGCGGAATAGCCGAAAACCGTGAGGCAGTCCTCTCATTTCTGCGCACGCAGTATACGCAAATTCCGTTTATAAAGGTGCAGACTGATATTATCAATGTCATTTACACCGCCGAAAACACAGAGAACTGTATCGCGGCAGTCAGCGGCACCGGCTGTGCGGTTTACGTCAAGATTGGAGAATCGCTCAGGCGTCTCGGCGGCTGGGGCTATCTCTTTGACCGCGGCGGAAGCGCATACGATATCGGCAGAGATGGACTTGTTGCGGCGCTTGCCGAGCGTGACGGTCTTGGCGAAAAAACCGCGATTACGGCTCTCATCGAGAAATCCCTCGGAGCATCCGTCATTGATAAGATTCCAACTTTTTATTCGCGCGGAAACGAATATATAGCCTCATTTGCAAAATACGTTTTTGAGGCATATGAAACGGGAGACACCGTCGCCGCGAAGATAATACAGGCAACAGCCGACCGGATCGCCGCACTTATCAATCACGCCATAAAGAGCTGCGGTGCTAACGGAAACACACTTCTCGCCGGCGGTATGATTGAAGCGCAGGCGGACGTTCTTCTTCCCTTAATAAAAGCAAAGCTCAATAAAAAAGCGACAGTTTCACTCTCTGCAATGCCGCAAATACTCGGCGCGGCGGTCTGCTGTACCAAAGCGTTTGCGGTTTACGAGCAGTCAATGCGCGGCAAGCTGATGCTCGAATACACAAAAATTACCGAACAGGAAAAATAACTATTATAAAGGAGAAAAATCATGTTAAAAACCGAAATGAGAAATGAGCGTACCAAGCATATTGACACAATGTCAACGCTCGACATGGTCAGCGTTATGGCAAAGGAAAATTACCGCGCAGTCGAGGCGGTTGAGGAAGCACGTGAATCCATCGCCAAGGCAATCGACGGAATTTCCGAGAGAATGGCAAAGGGCGGCAGACTCTTCTTCATCGGCGCAGGTACATCCGGCAGACTCGGCGTACTTGACGCGGCTGAGTGTCCTCCCACCTTCGGAGTTGACCGCTCGCTCGTTCAGGGCATCATCGCAGGAGGACGCGACTGTATGTTCACCGCCGCGGAAAATGCCGAGGATAAATACGAAAACGGCGTTGCAGATATAAAGGCTGTAAACATCGGCGAAAATGACACACTTGTCGGAATCTCGGTTGCAGGCGGTGCGGCTTATGTCGTCGCGGCTCTGACCGAAGCAAAAGCGGCAGGTGCACTCACAGTCTCGCTTTCAAGCAACAGTGACACCGCCATTGAAAAGGTTGCCGATATTGCTATTATTACAGACACAGGCGCAGAGGTCATCACAGGTTCAACCCGCCTCAAAGCAGGCTCGGCACACAAGATGGTGCTCAATATGTTAACGACCTGCACAATGATAAAGAGCGGCAAGGTCTACGAAAATCTCATGATAAATCTTAAACCGACTAACGTCAAGCTCGAGGCACGTGTCGTCAGAATCGTCTGTGCTATTCTCGAATGTGACGAGGAGACGGCACGTAAGCTGCTCGATGCACATGAATGGAATATTCGTGCTGCCGTTGAATCGGTGAAGAATGGGTGATGCCCTCATTACCCTCATCAGTCTCGCTTCGCTCGACAGCTTCCCCCAGGGGAAGCCTTTTGGTAACTTTGAGCCGCAATACAAAATATAATGACACCTCAAAAAACCTTTCAATTCTTCGTTTCATGCGTAAATCAACTCAAAAGCCTTCCCTTGGGGGAAGGTGGCTTGCCGCAGGCAAGACGGATGAGGGCAAAAAAGCAAAAAAACCATTGCATCTCCTGCCATAATATGTTATAATAAAGGTAATATCACGTCAAACTCGTGAATTTGCAAAGGAGCTATTAACATGAAAGCAGAACTCAAAGAATATAACGGCAGACCGGCGCTGTTCATCGACGGTAAAGTATACCCTCCGATGATGGCAACAATACGTACAATCAATGACTCGGAGATCATCTTCGATAAAAACTATTTCGAAAACCTGGGCAAATCGGGAATAAAGATATTCTTCCTCATTTGCGATACAATATGGCTTAAACCGAACGCACTCGAGCTTTTCGATTACGAGGCACGCGCACTTTTAGAAGCGATACCCGATGCATATATCGTTCCGCGAATCGGACTGCACCCAACAAACGAGTGGATACTCGAAAACCCGGACGAATGTACACTTTACAGCGACGGCACACATCCGCCGGTCAACCTCTGGACGGAGTCGTATCAAAAAAACCTGCCGCGCTGGTATTCTCTCTGCTCGCAGAAGTGGCGTGAGGATGCAGGACGTGCACTCGAGGAAACCTGGAACCTCATTATGCAGCTTCCCTATGCAGACAGAATAATCGGCTGCTTCCTCGCGGCAGGCGGAACGTCCGAATGGTATTACAGACACTGGGCAAGCTTCATGGATAAGGATATCTGCCTTGACCACAGCCTTGCATTCAAGCGCGAATTTTCATCATACCTGCGCGATACATACGGCACGGACGAAAACCTGCAAAAGCACTGGAATAACCCCAATGCAACCATTGATAATCCTCCGATCCCCACATTCGATAAGCATTATTTTGCAAACAGAGTGGACCTGGATGCGGCAGTTCCGAAGGGACAGATTGTTTCAAATTCGGGCAATCCGCCGCCACCATATAACGGTACAAACCTCGGCTCGTTCATCGACCATGATAAAAACGTCGATATTTACGATTTCTACCGTGCATGGCACCTCGGAACGGCAAATTCGATCATTCACTTTGCAAAAATTATCAAGCGGCTCACCCCCGGCAGAGTTGTCGGCGCATTTTACGGCTCGCAGGGCTGTATCGACTTCCTGCGTTCGGGCACAAATGGCGGCACATTGAAGATACTCGAGAGCGACTGTGTTGATTTCCTTGCAAATCCCGGTATTTACGAAAATCGTCAGCCCGGCGGCTCCACAGGTCAGCGTGTCGTTCAGGATTCGTTCGCGATCCATGGCAAGATGTACATTGTTGAGGACGATGCACGCACCTGCGCGGAAAACCGTTACTATCAGGATAAATTCAGAATTTACGATATGACCGATACGATAAACGTACTCAAGCGTGAGTTCGGACGTAATATCTGCGAGGACGTACATTCCTGGTGGTTCGACCAGCTTCTCGGCGGTAAACGCTACAAATTCCCCGAGGTTTACGAGCTCTTTGCAAAACAGCAGCTTATTGCTAAAGATGCTTACGAAATGAACCGCACCAAAAACAGCGAGGTGGCGTTCATATTCGATGAGGAAACGATAAACTCGGTATCGTTCCAGACAACACGTGACCTTATAGAGATCATGCGCGGCTATGAGCTTGCAAGAATCGGTGCGCCCGTCGATCAGTATTATCATAATGACATGGCAAATCCCGATATGCCGTCCTATAAAATGTACGTGTTCATCAATACATTCATCCTCTCCGACGAGGAAAGAGAGGTTATCAAAGCGAAGCTCCGCCGTGACCATGCCGTTGCAGTGTGGCTGTACGCGCCCGGTTTTGTGAAGCCGCTTGCAGACACAAAGATGTCTGTTGAATATATGAAAGAGCTGACCGGAATGGATATCGCAATGGACACCGATTCGTTCGATGCCGTTTTCAGATGGAACGGTGACGCTCATCCGATCAGCAAGGATTTCGATAACCGTGCTCTTTACGGCTATTTCAACCGTGGCAGAGGCGACTATTACGTCAGAAACAGTGCAGGTCCCGATGCACACTGGGACACATATCTCTGTCCGCTGTTCTATTCGAACGACAAGGACGCAAAGAACCTCGCGTACTTCTTAACCAGCGGTTATCCTGCAGTTTCGGTTAAGGAATGTGACGGCTACACCTCGGTGTTCTACGGCTCAAAGTCGGTAAGAAGCGACGTGTTCCGTGCACTTGCGAAGTTTGCAGGAGTACACATTTACTGCGACAGTGACGACGTCACCTATATCGGCAGAAACCACGTCACGTTCCATGCCTCATCGAGCGGCAAAAAGACGCTTAATTTCGACAGAAAAGTCAGCGTTTATGAAGTTTATGAAGAAAAATTCTACGCCAAGGATACAACAAGCGTTACGTTCGACGCTTACCTCGGCGAAACCAAAATGTTCAAACTAACAGAGGAATAAAGGAGTTTTAAAAATGGAAATCCGTCACCTTACCACGAAAGATCACGCCGATCTCATTCATGTTCTCGACCGTTCATTCGGAACAACATACGGCCGCATCATGGACTTCACCAAAGAGCAGCCGAAAATCGAGCTTGACGACGAGGAAAGTATGCACAAGCATATCGGCGCGTTCATTGACGGCAAGCTCGCCTGCGTTGTCGGTATCTACCCGATGTACGGTCACATTAATGAAGATGAGATTACATTTGCAACCGTCGGAAACGTCGCAACTCTCCCAGAATTTGAGGGACAGGGTGCATTTTCAAAGACATTCGCACGTGCGATGGAAATATGCGAGGAAACAGGCATCGACGTGGCAAGACTCGGCGGCAAGCGTCAGCGCTACAACCGTTACGGCTTCGAGAAGGGCGGCATTTCCTATGAATGTACCTTTACAAAGAAGAACAGACAGCGTGTCTTCCCCGATTTTGATCCCTCTGCGATAACCTTTACCCGTATCAAGCGAGATGACGTTGAGACGTTAAAGTTCGCATACGAGATTTACAAAAAACGCGACTTTTATCTTGAACGCGAGACCGGTAACGATTATGACGTTTTCCACCGTATACTGTGCGCAAAGTGCTGTGTTCCGTACCTTGCCACAAATAAAAACGGCGAGAAGATCGGTTACATTTCGGCAAGCGTCAACGGTGAGAGAGTTTGGGAAATTCGCGCAACAAGCACGGAAAATTACAAAAACATGATCGCCGCATGGAACCATTTTGCATCCTGCGATATCCGCTTCAACATCACTCCGCTTCTTTTCGAGGAAGCAAGATTTTTCACGAAGGTATGCGAAGACATAAAGGTATCATCGACCACTTTCTTCAATGTGCTTAACTGGGAAAAGACCGTGCGAGTATACATGAACCTCAAAGCGAAGTATGAGACTCTGCCCGACGGCGAATTAAAGATCGCAATCACCGATTACGGCACGCTCAACATCACAGTCAAGGGTGGCGCGGTATCATGTGTACGCACCACGGACGAGGGCGATGTAACGCTTGACAAGCTTGATGCGACAAGACTTCTCTTTGGTATCATGCCGACAGATACGGTTTGTCCGATGCCGTATTTTGCGAAGTGCTGGTTCCCTCTTCCCATGACGTGGGATTCGCTCGACGCGCTGTAAGTTAATTCGAAGCAGTCGAACTTTTGCAAAGAGGGTGATCCGAAGCAGCGTCTTTCGAAAGTTCCCTCATCCGTCAAAGTTGCGAAGCAATCTTTTACACCTCTCCCCCAAGGGAAGGCAAAAAGTTAGATTGCGTTTTATGGGAATCGCGGCTCCATCTTACCCAAAGGCTTCCCTCGGGGGGAGCTGTCGAGCAAGGCGAGACTGAGGAGGGAAAAATCGGCAGCTCCGACGTTCGGAGCACAAAACCATAAAATTTATCGCCTAAAACAAAGGTGCTGTCTGCATTAATCGCAAGACAGCACCTTGATTTTTATTTTTTCTCAATTGCATCCATGGGACACGCCTCGGCGCATTTTTTGCAGTCGCGGCATTTTTCCTCGTCAATGCTGAACTTTCCCTCTGCACTGATTACAACCGCGTGAAACGGACATTCCACGTCACAGGTCGCACAGCAGATACATTTTTCCTGAATAATATAATGTGCCATTTTATTTACCTCATTTCGACTGCGCTTTCTTTTTATGCTTCATCATGCGCAGCTTGACGTACAGCTTCGGCATACGGTTGACAAGCAGATCCTTTAATTTGTTGCGTCCTGCCGCGTAAATATCATGCAGCTTAACATAGAACTTGTACGGCACATGCTTGCCCGTAACGCGCTTGTCAAGCCACTTTTCGTAACGTGCTCCGAGCCATTTCGGCATCGCATACGCACGCTTGTAACGCTTCACAAAATGCATGAAATAAGCCTCGATGAAGAGCACCTGCTCCTCCGGGAACTGCGGCTGTACGAGCGGTACACGGCGTTTTGTCAGGTCACCCTCGGGAATGAAACCGGCTTCCTTTGATATCTCGTAAAGTGCCGTTCCCTCGTAAGGATAGAAAATATTCGGAATGGTACGATCACTCTTGATGCGCGCGTTCAGCTTGATCGTTTTGAGCGCACGATGGATGTCCTCAAACGGCAGACCGATTATGTTATACGTCAGCTGTGCGATACCGTACTTGTGGAACCACTGTGAGCAACGGATTATCATCTCATCCGTCTGATAACGGCGCAGGTACTTGAATCGCATCTCCGGGTCACCGCTCTCAAGTCCCATATCAATGGTATAGAAGCCTGCCGCCTTCATCTTTTTGACGGTTTCCTCGGTCAGAATATCGAAGCGGATGTTACCGGTACACGGCAGATGAATCTGTTCCGTATACATATCAATGAACTTATCAAACCAATCGGGGAACATATTGAATATAGCATCGCGGAAATTGATGAACTTTATCTGCGGATGCTTTGAAAGAAGCGTTTTCAAATAAAGTATCGCATTTTCGGGAGAACGGAAACGCGCGTATATCTTCTTGTTCGGATAGACCTTACGGAAGTTACCGTTACCGCAATAGGTACAGTTATAGAAGCAACCGCGGCTGACGACAACTATCGCCGTTCCAACCTTGGACGATTCGAGGTTATCATAATCGAAAAGCTCAAAATCGGGGATCGGTATACGGTCAAGATCGGCAAAAAGCGGACGGATGGGGTTCTTTTTCACGCTGCCGTCAGGCATTTTGAAATAAAGACTTTCAACGCCCGTGTAATCCTCGCCTGCGGACATTTTATCGCAAAGCTCAAGCTCCGCATATTCACCGTCGCCGACGCAAACACAGTCAACGCCGTCAATCGCCAAAACCTCATCGGGTACAAGCGTGCAATGATAGCTTCCGCAGATGATAAATGCATCGGGATAAACTTCCTTTGTCCACTTGATATAGTCCTGACAGTCCGGGAAAGCCGTGGTACGGATCGAGAAGCCGATGATATCATATTCACCGTCGGCAGATTTTTCACGCAGACGTGCTTTATAGTCCTCCTCTGTGTGGAGGTTCAGAAGATGCAAAAGTCCAACATGGTGACCGCCCTCTTTAAGCACCGCAGAAATGGAGGCAAGTCCCTCGCTGTAGTTACCGCCGCTGACACGGCGCGAGCAGTCACGGTCAGTATAGTCGGGATAGACGAGAAGCAGACGAGCCTTACGTCCGCCTAAATTTTTAAGTTCCATTATTTTTACCCCATATATAATAAGCTCAATGTGAGCACATAATTACCTATATTAAAGTATACCACAAGCGCCGCACAATGTCAAGGCTTGCGACTCCGATAGAATAAATTTGCATTTTTTTAAAAATTGGTGTTGAAAATCGGTTGCAGTTGTGGTATAATAAAAATAGTTTGTTAATTACGGGGGGCTCATATATGCCAAAGGTAGGTTTCGACAACGACAAATATCTCGAGCTGCAGTCAAAGCATATCCGCGAACGTATCTCGCAGTTCGGAGGCAAGCTCTATTTAGAGTTCGGAGGCAAGCTTTTCGACGATTATCACGCGGCACGTGTACTTCCCGGCTTCAAGCCCGACAGTAAGCTGCAGATGCTTCTCCAGCTGAAAGAGGACGCGGAGATCGTTATCACCATCAACTCGGATGACATCGAAAAGAACAAAATCAACAGTAACATTGGCATAACGTACGACCACGATGTTCTGCGCCTTATTGACGCTTTCACGAACGTCGGACTTTACGTCGGCAGCGTTGTCCTCACGAGATACACAGCCCAGCCGAACGCGCTCAAATTCGAGAAAAAGCTCGAGGGCATCGGCATGAAGGTTTACCATCACTATTCAATTGACGGTTATCCTTTTAATGTTGAAACCATCGTCAGCGACGAGGGCTACGGCAAAAACGATTATGTTGAAACAAAAAAGAAGCTTGTCATCGTTACAGCACCGGGCCCCGGAAGCGGCAAGATGGCAGTGTGTCTTTCCCAGCTTTATCACGAAAACAAGCGCGGCACCAAGGCAGGTTATGCGAAGTTTGAAACATTCCCGATCTGGAATATTCCCCTGAAGCATCCTGTCAACATTGCATACGAAGCCGCAACCGCTGACCTTAACGACATAAACATGATCGACCCATTCCATCTTGAGGCTTACGGAAAAACCGCAGTCAACTACAACCGTGACGTTGAAATTTTCCCGGTTGTTGACACGACATTCAAGAAGATATACGGCTCGTCTCCGTACAAATCCCCGACGGACATGGGCGTTAACATGGTTGGAAACTGTATCATTGATGATGCGGTTGTTCGCGATGCGGCAAAGCAGGAGATTATAAGACGTTACTATATTGCGCTGTGTGATCAGCGTGAAAACATGGGGTCGGGCACGACTGTACACAAGCTTGACCTATTAATGAAGCAGGCAAATCTGACGACAGCCGACCGTCATGTTGTAACTGCGGCGAATGAAAAAGCGAAGCAGACCGACAGTCCTGCAACGGCGATCGAGCTTCCCGACGGAACGATTATCACGGGAAAAACCTCAAGCTTACTCGGTGCATCCGCGGCGATGCTTCTCAATGCGCTCAAGCGTCTTGCCGGCATTGGAGATGAGGTACTGCTCATTCCGCAGAACATCATCGAGCCGGTACAGCACCTTAAAGTGGATTATCTGCACAACCGCAATCCCCGACTTCACACCGACGAGGTTCTCATCGTTCTCTCGATATGTGCCGCAACTTCACCGCTTGCCGCAAGGTCACTCGAACAGCTTGACAAGCTAAAGGGATGCGAGGTTCACTCGTCTGTGATTCTTTCCGAGATTGACGTAAAGACGTTCAAGAAGCTTGGTGTGAATCTAACCTGCGAGCCGGTTTATCAGGTGAACAAGTTATATCACGGAAAATAATATCAAATAGGCTGTTTGCTGATGTGCAAGCAGTCTTTTTGTTTTTGGCGGAAAAGTTACTTTTACGCTTAATGGCGAAAGAGAGCTATTTGGCGAAGCGTACTGCTTCGAACATCGTATCATTCGAAAGGGACGACAACCATGCTGGCGCAAAGTTTTTCGTCCCCCTCGAGCTCCCCCTCTTTCCTTTGCCTGCGCTCGATTCGCGCTCAACTCCGCCTGACGGCTCCGGATTCGCTTCGTTAGCAGTGACCGCTCGTCCTGCCCGCTTCGCCGGCATCCGTGGCTTCATTGTTTCTTTCGGTGCGGTTGCACTCGATTTGCGCTCAACTCCGCCTGACGGCTCCGGATTCGCTTTGTTAGCTGTGACCGCTCGTCCGCCGCCAGCTTCGTCGGCGGCTAAATGGCTTCATTGTTTATTTCATTTCGCAGTGCAAATCAACTTTAAAGGCTTCCCCTGGGGGAAACTGTCGAGCTTGCGAGACTGATGAGGGCTTTCGTACAGTGAACGCCAAAGATATGGCGGCAGAAGCGGTTACCTTTGTACGGTGCTTGGGATACCGAACGGAGGCGGAGGAGCCGAAGTGAGGAGGGTTCCCAACTACCGAGAGAGCCAATTCGGAGGGTTTATACGATGCCTCTGTGAAGCGATAGCGTCATTAAAGTTTTTTGCCAGTACGCTTTTAGCATATCGCTTCGCGAATGCCTCAAAAAAGCCGCGTAACTCCTATATGCAATATCCCCCTTTTTTACGCACCACACAAAAAAACGCTCCCGGAATAAAACCGAGAGCGCTCATACAGCACGTTATTATTAATACATACCGCCCATTCCGCCGCCTGCAGGCATAGGAGGTTCGGGTTCCTTGATGTCGGAAACAACAGCCTCTGTGGTGAGAACGGTTGCCGCAACGCTTGCTGCGTTCTGGAGAGCGGAACGTGTAACCTTAGTCGGGTCAACGATTCCTGCTTCCATCATATCAACATACTTTTCGTTGTAAGCATCGAAGCCGTAACCCTTCTTGCCGCTCGAGAGGATCTTATCAACGATGATCGAGCCCTCAAAGCCTGCGTTTTCAGCGATCTGACGTACAGGAGCCTCAAGCGCCTTGAGAACGATTGCAACACCGGTCTTTTCATCGCCGTCAACTGTATCGAGAAGTGCCTTAACATCCTCGATTACGTTGAGGTAAGCAGTACCGCCGCCTGCAACGATACCCTCTTCAACTGCTGCCTTTGTAGCATTGAGAGCATCCTCGATGCGGAGCTTCTTTTCCTTCATTTCGGTTTCGGTTGCCGCACCGACCTTGATTACAGCAACACCGCCTGCAAGCTTTGCAAGTCTCTCGGTGAGCTTTTCGCGGTCGAAATCGGATGTGGTTGTTTCGATCGCGTTCTTGATCTGTGCAACTCTCGAATCAATATCAGCCTTATCGCCTGCACCACCAACGATGATAGTGTTTTCCTTGTTGACCTTGATCTGTCTTGCGCGACCGAGCTGGTGGATCTGGGTGTCCTTAAGCTCAAGGCCGAGCTCGTCGGAGATAACCTCACCGCCTGTGAGAATTGCGATGTCACGGAGCATTTCCTTGCGTCTGTCGCCAAAGCCGGGAGCCTTTACAGCGATGCAGACGAATGTGCCGCGAAGCTTGTTGAGAACGAGAGTTGTGAGAGCTTCACCCTCAACGTCCTCTGCGATGATGAGGAGCTTCTTGCCCGACTGAACGATCTGCTCGAGAAGGGGAAGAATTTCCTGAATGTTACTGATCTTCTTTTCCGTGATAAGGATGAGAGCATCGTCGATAACAGCTTCCATCTTATCTGTGTCGGTTGCCATATAGGGAGAGAGGTAACCGCGGTCAAACTGCATACCCTCAACGACCTCGCTGTAGGTTTCAGCGGACTTGGATTCCTCAACGGTGATAACGCCGTCAGAAGTAACCTTTTCCATAGCGTCAGCGATGAGCTGACCGATAACCTCGTCACCGGAGGAAACAGTACCAACACGAGCG